>JANYLE010000007.1 GCA_025363795.1 Mariniphaga sp.
TTTTGGGTGTTTTAATCCTTGTCGATATGTGGGGAGTAGACAAACGCTATCTGAACGATGGCAATTTTGTTCCTGATCAGGAAGCTAAAAATCCTATAAAGGCAACAAAGGCCGATCTTGCCATTTTAAATGATAAAAGTCCGGATTACAGGGTATTAAATATGGGCGTAAGCACTTTCAATGATGTGAGCACCTCGTATTTTCACAAATCGATCGGTGGTTATCACGGTGCCAAGATGCGACGTTACCAGGAGCTTGTTGATTTTCATATCAGTAATGAGATGATGCAACTCAGTGAGCGCCTCGGAAAGATCAAATCAGAATCTGGAGTAGACTCGTTGTTTCTTGGACTGAATGCATTGAACATGCTCAACACCAAATATGTAATTTATAATCCGGAAGCAGCACCTATTTTAAATAAACGGGCACTTGGGAGTGTTTGGTTAGTAGGCAAATACAAAATAGTTGACAATGCTGACCAGGAAATTGCTGCAGTAAAAATGATTGATCCGGCCAAAGAAGTTGTCGTCGACAAAAAATTCCAGGATCAGTTGTCAGGGGTTACCCTGTCGAATGACTCCACAGCTAAAATCGCACTAACAACTTATTCCCCCAATAAAATGATTTATCATTACCAGGGAAATGGTAATCAACTGGCTGTTTTTTCGGCCATTTACTACCCAAAAGGCTGGAATGCTTACATCGATGGTAAAATCGTTCCTCACTTCCAGGCTAATTACCTGCTGCGAAGCATGGTGCTTCCAAGAGGGAATTACGATATTACTTTCAAATTTGAACCAAAGTCTTTTCTAGTCGGACAAAAAATTTCCTACTGGAGTTCGCTGTTATTACTATTACTAATCGCAGCACTCCTGGTGAAAAAGTATTTTATCCCTGAGAAAAAGTAATTTGGAGCTTTTAACGAACGATAATTTATCATGGCAAAAAATAAACCCAAAAAACTGAAAGCCAGCTTGTTTAGTTCCTACTTTACGACCACGCTGAGTATCTCAATGATTCTTTTCCTTTTCGGATTAATGGGATTATTAATGATTAATGCTCAAAGACTTTCCGATTTTGTGATGGAAAATATCGGCGTAACATTGATTTTGAAAGATGATGCCAGGGAAGTGGATGTGATAAAACTTCAGAAAAACCTTGAGGCAACAAATTACATCAAGTCAACAAGGTTTGTGGATAAAGAGAGTGCTGCGTCTGAACTGAAGAATGAACTGGGCGAAGACTTCGTTGATTTTCTGGGTTTCAATCCGCTATTATCCTCCATTGATGTGACCGTTTACGCAGGATATGCCAACCCGGACAGCCTTGCGATGCTTGAGAAGAAATTGCTGACCCATCCCGAAATCCAGGAAGTTTATTACCAACGCGACCTGGTGAAACAATTGAATTCGAACGTAAAAAAAATAAGCTTTATTCTATTTGCTCTCAGCCTGTTGATGTTCGTTATTTTTACAGCGCTCATCAACAACACGATTCGATTATCGATCTATTCAAAACGATTTTTAATCAACACGATGCAATTAGTTGGCGCAACACGCCCTTTTATCCGACGACCTTTTATCGTCAAAAGTGCCGTGCATGGAATCTACGGTGCGCTCATTGCCTGTTTCATGCTTTTAGCCATATTTTTCTCGTATCAGAACGAATTTAAATCGTTCGTAGACTTCCAGAATCCGACCTCTCTTGCAGTACTTGTTGGCGGCATTTTTTTGATCGGAATTCTTATCACCGTGGTTTCTACTTACTTCGCAGTAAATAAATTTTTACGAATGAAGTTTGATCAGCTGTTTTATTGATATATCTTTGCAGGTTAGAAATAATATCTGTTTTAATGGCCATAAACATCGAAAATAAGGAGGACAAGGGATTTGCCCTCGGAAAAGAAAACCTACGACTATTAATGATCGGGTTTCTGATAATTGTTGTCGGATTCATTTTAATGACCGGAGGAAAGAGTGTCGACCCCAATGTATTCGACAAGTCGATATTTAGTTTTCGGCGAATTACGCTTGCTCCTATTGTTGTCCTTTTCGGGTTTGTTTTTGAGATTTATGCAATCATGAAAAAACCCGGATCGAATAAATAAAGGTCGGTTACCGGATTTCTGAACAATCCGACCCGATGCAGGAAAATACCAGCTAATCCACAGATTCGAAAAGCGAAACGAGGATTATGCGATTTTGCTCCTTTCAGCAATTTAAACTGGTATCAGACTGTGATTTAATCAGGAAAAGCGTTTAAACCAGAAATTCCATTGGTCATTTTCCTTATCCCAGAATCAAATTCTGAATCAATTCGAGTCGAACCGGCTGTTATTCGCTGGGATTAATTCAGTCAGATATTTAAATTAAAGTTTGTCGTAAGTCCTGATAATTAATGATGCAACCAGAAATTCAACCATTCGATTTTCATAAAGGAGAAATATTGGTATTTGATAAACCAATTGACTGGACATCCTTTGATCTGGTTCACAAAGTCAGGTATATCATTTGTAAGAAACTGAATATTAAAAAATTGAAAGTTGGGCATGCCGGAACACTCGATCCCAAAGCTACTGGAATCTTAGTTTTGTGTACCGGGAAGGCCACTTCAAAAATCGAAATGCTACAGACTGGTGAAAAAGAATACGTTGCGACCTTAAAATTCGGGGCAACAACACCATCGTATGATCTTGAAAGTGAAGAAGACAGACATTTTGATACATCTCATATTACCAAAGAACTGTTGGTTGAGGTTTTAAAAGACTTTATTGGGACAATAGCACAAATTCCTCCTGATTATTCGGCAATAAAAATTGACGGCAAGCGTGCCTACGAATATGCAAGAAAAGGGATCGCTATTGAAATTAAACCCAAAATATTAGAGATAAAAGAGATCGAAGTCTTGAGTTTCTCACTTCCTGAAGTAAAATTAAAGGTTGTATGCGGTAAAGGGACCTATATCAGGGCATTGGCACGTGACATTGGAGAAGCACTCCATAGCGGCGCCTACCTCACCGGATTACGCCGTACAAGAGTTGGAGATTACGATCTTACTCAGGCTATTAATTTGGCTGACTTTTTAAAAACTCAGCCCCTGAATATTGATAAAGAATTAATCTCCAATGAAATATATTAACATCTGCATAAATGACATCATCTATGAAGCTTTCAAAATTTAAGTACAATCTACCGGATGAATTGATTGCACTCCATCCGACTCCAAACAGGGATGAAGCACGTTTAATGGTTTTACACCGGAACACAGGAGAAATTGAACACAAAATATTCAAAGACGTAGTTGATTATTTCAAAAACGACGATGTGATGGTGTTCAATAACACCAAAGTTTTTCCCGCTCGTCTGTACGGGAACAAAGAGAAAACCGGAGCCCAGATTGAAGTTTTTCTTCTCAGGGAACTCAACCGGGAACAACGTCTTTGGGATGTACTGGTAGATCCTGCACGTAAAATCAGGATTGGCAATAAACTCTATTTTGGCGACGATGATTTGCTTGTTGCTGAAGTAATTGACAATACTACCTCGCGTGGGAGAACATTGCGCTTTCTTTTCGATGGAAGCTACGAAGAATTCAAAGATACGTTATACAAGCTGGGCGAAACTCCACTTCCAAAGTTCATTAATCGTCCGGTTGAAGAAGAAGATGCAATACGATACCAGACCGTTTATGCTGAGCACGAAGGAGCAGTCGCCGCACCAACTGCCGGATTGCACTTCAGCCGCGAACTATTGAAACGCCTTGAGATCAACGGAGTTGATTTTGCCAATATTACCCTTCACGTTGGGTTAGGTAACTTCAGAAGCGTTGATGTTGAAGATCTCACCAAGCACAAAATGGATTCGGAACAAATCTGGATCAGAGACGAAGCGGTCGAAATCGTTAACAATGCAAAACTCAACAAACACCAGATTTGTGCTGTAGGAACAACCGTCATGCGCACACTTGAAAGTTCAGTGTCAACAAACGGGATGTTAAAACCATTCGAAGGCTGGACCAACAAGTTTATTTTCCCTCCTTATGACTTTACAGTAGCTGACAGCATGATTTCAAACTTTCATCTTCCGCTATCAACCCTTTTAATGATGGTTGCTGCTTTTGCAGGATATGATAAGCTAATGAATGCTTATAAGGTCGGAATCAAAGAGAAATACCGCTTCGGGACTTATGGCGATGCAATGCTCATCATTTAAGACTGAAGTTTCATATACACAACAAAGGCCGGAAAATTCCGGCCTTTGTTGTGTATATGAAGTAAGCAAATTACTTTTTAACTCTCTCGTAATAAGATCTATCGCGGGTATCAACTTTAATGATATCGCCCTGATTGATGAAAAGCGGAACCATGATAATTGCTCCGGTTTCAACAGTCGCTTGTTTAAGTGCCGTTGAAGATGCGGTATTGCCACGGTCACCTGATTCGGTGTAAGTGATCTCAACTTCAATGAAGGCGGGAAACTCAACGGTAAGAGGGGTTTCGGTATCCGCATGATACATGATTTCAAGTGTCATCCCTTCTTTCATGAGATCGGCATTGTCAACGAGTTCAGCACCAATCGAAACCTGTTCGAAAGTCTCCGAATTCATGAAATTGTAACCCATTTCATCTTTGTAGAGGTATTGATAAGGTCTGCGTTCAATGCGGACAGTATTAATTTTAGTCCCCACAGAGAAGGTATTATCGATTACCTTCCCGGTTTTCAGGTTCTTCAGTTTGGTACGGACAAAGGCAGGACCTTTCCCCGGTTTTACATGTTGAAACGATACAACCTGGAATAATCCATCGTTAAATTCAATACACAGCCCGTTACGGATTTCTGCTGTAGTTGCCATTGTCTTTTGTATTTATGATATTTATTAACTTACTTAACCCTAACGGGAAACTTTTTGCAAAGTTAGATAAAACGATTAAAACTATGAAAAATTATTTTTGGCAATCTATTGCAAATATTTATAATTCATATCACTGGTATGCTGCACATTAGATAAATATCAGCAATAAAAGCAAAAAACTGAATGATCCTGATTTGAAAAATTAGAAGACTAAAACTTGCCGATTTCAGGGATTATCAGGTATTAATGATTGTCCAATACCACAAAATAAAACGAATGACCATAAAAGAATAATAGCCCGACGCACCTGAAAACCCAGAATTAGAGATTGGACTCAGAATCACCCAGCTCAATAAAAAAATCCCGGTCATGTATTGCATAAAAACGTTGTAAATATTGACAGATTGGAACCGAGTTACCCCGATCCAACCTAAAGTTATAACCCAAACTTAAACAATCATTAAATTTATTCTACTTTTGGCAGCTTTTAACGCTCAAAAGATCCAATGACATCATTGCTCGCTTCTTTTTCCTTATCTGTTGGTGATTGGCTGCTTATTGTTTTTTGTGCCATGCTCATTGGAATGTCGAAGACCGGTGTGCCGGGCGTTTCGATGATCGTTGTTCCCACGCTGGCACTGATTTTCGGAGGAAAACAGTCGACAGGCGTATTGCTTCCCATATTAATTATGGCTGACGTTTTTGCCGTGATTTATTACCATCGCAATGCACAATGGAATCATTTGTTGCGGGCTTTGCCATGGGCATTTGCGGGTTTATTCCTGGCGCTTTGGATCGGGAATCTGGTTAATGATGAGCAGTTTAAACACATCATTGCCATTACGGTTTTTGTGAGTGTCGGATTAATGATATGGAAAGACTACGGCACGAAAAGGGAATTCACACCCGACAGCTGGTGGTTTGCTGCGCTAATGGGAATCGTCGGAGGTTTTGCCACCATGATAGGCAATGTTGCAGGTCCCATTCTTGCAATTTACTTGTTAGCCATGCACTTAGATAAAAAAAGCTTTATCGGAACAACGGCATGGTTCTTCTTCATTATTAATCTGTCAAAATTTCCGCTTCAGGTTCTTGTCTGGAAAAACATTAACTTAAATACGCTGACTATTGATATCCTGGTTCTTCCGGCCATTGCATTGGGCGCATGGTTAGGAATAATCCTCGTTAAACGAATTCCTGAAAAGGCTTATAAGTGGTTTGTAATTGTCATTACAGTTTCGTCAGCATTTCTGATCCTCATCTGAAAAGAGCCTTGAGAGACAACCTCACACACAGAGGTATAATTATAAATGGGGAGTTACTTCCGGCGAATAAAAATCAGTCTATCAACCGATGGGATGGTGAAGACCAAATCTCCAAAAACACCTATTAAATTGAATTACTAATCATTAAGTATAAACCACATTAATTCTTAGTCATTAAAAGTTTCCGGATTTGGTCAAATTATTATAACTTTAACGCCATTATGGGTTGAAAATTGCCCGAATGACTAATAATTCCGGTTGTTGAAATAACCAGAATATTTCGAAAAAAAATAAAATGATGACATTCAACAAAAAGCAAAAAATGACTATTCTGATTCCCGTTGGAATCTTGATGATTATAGCCATAGTTATTCTATCCCGAAGGTTGATGCCAAAGGCAATTAGTACAAATGATTGCATCACCCTTACTGTCGAACAGGGAACCGTTTTTGAACCAATTATTGCCACAGGAACAGTAGAGGCCGAAAACGAAGTTCTGATCCGATGCCCCTACCCCAGCATTGTCAAGGAGCTCATTCAGGAACCCGGAAGTCGAGTTCAAAAAGGGGATGTCATTATGCTGATGGAAGATGAGCCTATCAAAGAAGAAATCAGCAAAATAAACGATCAGCTTGAATTAAAACGGAATACACTGGAGAAGAATAATTTAAGTGAATTTAGTACAAAGGTCGATTTGAATTACAGCGAAGACGTTAAAAAACTAAATATCACTTCATTAAAATCCCAACTTGCCGATGAGGAACAGTTGCTGGAGGTCGGCGGAATTTCGCCTGCAAAAATAGAAAAGACAAAACAGGAAATTGCTCTTGCCGAGAAAGATCTCGTGATGTTAAATCAAAAGAACGCAATTCGATTGAAACAATTAAAAGCGGAAGAAACCGGATTACTGCTCAATATAAAGATCCAGGAAAAGGAGTTAGCCGATAAAGTCAATACACTGAGTAAAATGCGTCTAATCGCGCCCTCAGACGGAATCATCCTTTCAATCGCCAACAAAGTGGGAGAGAAAATCAATGCTGACAATGTATTGATCAGGATGTCTGACCTTTCCACATTTAAGATTGCTGGTTCTGTCGATGATAAGCTCGCTGATTTTATTAAAACTGGGAAAAAAGTCTATGCTGTGATTGACTCTGAACGACTCCCGGGCCGTATCGGAAATGTGACACCTATGATCGAAAACAGCAAAATCCAATTCAACGTCTATCTTGAACAGAGGAATCATCCGAAGTTGATTCCGAATCAGAATATCACTTTATGGGTAGTTGGGAAAGAATCCGACAATTCGTTGCGCATTAGAAATCTAAATCTATTTGACAAGGAGACTCCTGATGTATTGTACGTTTTAAAGAACGGGGAGGCAACGCGCCGGCAGATTAAGACCGGGATAAAGAATCCCGACTATATCCAGATCTTATCAGGTCTCGAAGCCGGAGATACAGTAATTGTTCCGAAGCGGGGAATAGCGGCTTTCCGCAACTCAAGCAGTGTCGCAATAAATAATTAAGAAATGGCTAAAAAAATAATTGTCAGTCTTTTAAGCATATTATACTTTTGTGCACTTCCTGATCTTTCAGGAGCTCAGGAGAAAAAAAGCGGGGATCAGGAGGTGAAATTAAAAATGAACCTAAGTCTTCGGAATGTAGTTGACCTGGCAATCGCACAATCTTCAGCCGTGAAATATGTACAAAACACGGATGTCAACTATTACTGGCGCTGGAAAAACTTCAAGAAAACATTCCTTCCTAATCTTGTCATGTCTGGTGTCTTGCCAAGTTACAATCAATCGACAATTCCAGTCACCCAACCAGACGGAAGTATTGAATTTAAAGCAGTCTCAAATTTTCTGGCATCTGCCAGTTTATCCCTGAATCAGTCAATTCCACTTACCGGTACATCTATTTACGCATCAACATCAGCCAGCAGGGTACAGGATAACTATAAGAAACAGACCACTTTCTCGGGAAATCCGATCTCATTTGGTTTTTATCAGCCTATTTTTGCCTATAACTGGATGAAATGGTCGAAAAAGACAGAGCCGCTGATTTACAGTGAGTCGCAAAAGAATTTTATTCAATCAATAGAAGAGATCGCCTATGCTGCGACAGCCCGTTTTTTTAATTACCTCCGGATCCAAACGGACTATAAACTTGCTGAAAGTGCTTTAAAAAACAGTAACGACAATCTACGGATTGCCAAAACCAAACAAAAATTAGGTCAAATCTCGGAAAATGATTTTTCGAGAATTGAACTTTCGGTACTGAATGCTCAAAAAGCACTAAACTCAGCCGGGATGCAACTGAAGAACTCAGATTTTGAGCTCAAATCATATATTGGCCTCGATCAATACCAGGGAATAGAATTGCAAATGCCGTTAAATATTACGCTTTTCGATATCGATTCAAAAAAAGCACTCGAAGAGGCCAAAGCAAACCGGCCAGAACCTGTGAACTTTGAACGAAGATTGGTTAATGCGGACCGAGATTTAACGGCTGCTAAACGCGGAACCGGATTAAGCGCCACGCTTTCCGGAAGTTACGGCCTTTCGAATAGCGGGGAATCGCTGCCGGGAATATATGTTGATCCTTTAAAGTCGCAGATTTTGCAATTGACCATGAGTGTTCCGATACTTGATTGGGGTCGGGCAGCCTCAACAGTAAAGATGGCTGAATCACAACGAGATCTGGCTCAATTCGATGTTCAAAAAGCGAAGGAAGATTTCGACAGAGGTGTTATCGTTCAGGTTGAACAGTTTGGTCTTTTAAAAGACCAGCTAATCACCGCCAAGGAAGCCGACCGAGTTGCCGAAAATGGGTATAAGATTGCACTGAAAAGATTCCAAAACGGGGAAATCAGCATTACCGACCTCAACATTGCACTTGCAGAACGCGAGACGGCCAAACGCGATTATATTGGTTCACTATCAACCTATTGGTTAGCTTACTATAACCTGAGGATATTGACCCTTTACGATTTCGAAACAGATCAGAAAATTAATTACGAAAATCCGATGCTCTCTTCGGAAAAAAGTGGGGCTGGCAAAACCGTAGAAGTAAAAGTAAAAACAAAAAAATAAGTGATTTCGAAGAGATTAGAGCATAACGGGCAATTATAGTTCCCAATCATCTCCATCGGAAACCGCTTCAATACAAACTATTAATATTCACGTTGACATGAAGACAATTATTCGTTTTGCTTTACTAATAGCCTTTGCATCCATATTTACGCATTGCGGTACATCAAAACCCAAGAAATCGATCGAAAACCTAAAGACGGCCTTCAACAGCGAATCAACAGCTTCCTCGAAATATTCAAAATTTGCGCAAGTTGCATTGACAGAAGGTTTCGATACCATTGCGAAATTATTTGATGCAGTGTCAAAATCAGAAAATATCCATGCTTTTAATCATGGGAAAGCACTCGAAAAATTGGGTGTAAATGTCGGAATTGCCGAAATCGGTAGTTTTGAGGTTAAAACAACAATTGAAAATCTTCAAACCGCCATCAATGGAGAAACTTACGAAATGAATACGATGTATACAGGATTTATAAAAACCGCAGAGGAAGAAAAAGCTCCGGTAGCTGGTAAATCATTTACGTGGGCTATCGATGCAGAAAAAAAACATTTAAACTATTTCCGACAGGCCGCAGCAGCCGTTGCATTGGGAAATGAAACAGGTCTGCCTGTTGATTGGTTAGTCTGTCCAACCTGTGGAAATACGATTCAATTCACTGATGTAAAGGACTTGTGTGATTTCTGCCTGACCAAGAAGGAGAATTTCATCGGCTTTACGGAAGAACAGCAATAAGAGCTCCAGTTTTAAAAATCGCTTTATCAATAAGAATCCCGGTTTGGGAAAACACTGTTGCTAAACCGGGATTCTTGATAAGCCAATATTTTATAGATTAAAGTCCCTTTACGACAGCCAGAGCAGCCTCATAATTGGGCTCGGTCGTAATTTCCGGTACATATTCAACATACCGAACAACACCGGATTTATCAATGACTACCGTTCCGCGTGCAAGTAACCGGAACTCTTTGATCACAAAACCATATTTTTCGCCAAAATCGAGGTCCTTGTGATCAGATATAGTTTTAATATTTTCAAGCCCTTCAGCGGCACAAAAACGGCTCTGCGCAAAAGGCAGATCACAGGAAATCGACAATACCACCGCACCTTTAAGGTTATTAACTTCGGCATTAAATCTCCTGTTCTGGGCGGCACAAACACTTGTGTCAACTGACGGATAGACTGCAATAATTACATTCTTTCCGGCAAAATCAGATAGCTTAACCGGAGCCAAACCTGCACCAACAGCATTAAAATCAGGTGCTTTATCCCCAACTTTTATCTCATTACCCAATAAAGTTACGGGATTGCCTCCAAATTTCACTTTAACTGAACTTTCTTTCATCACTACTATTTTTTAATTAAATAAAATCTCTATAAGCCTCTTATAAAGTATATTTTATAATAATACATTTACTAAAAACACCAAAATTCATTCGGTTAACCAATTGTCCAAACTTATTACAAAAGAAACAAGCTGATGAATAAAAGGTTGTCCAAATTGGGGAAAATTCGCCCGAAAGGCAAAATATCGTACATAAATTAGCACTAAATAACTAATTGCGTTTAAATTATCATCACAGCAAAATAATGCAGCTTTTCATATCATTCCAATTACCTGGCCAACAAATTATTGCTTCCGATATTTATCAGTAAGCTTGTTAATAAAATGCATGCTCACCGCTTGAATGGTCTCTGCATTCTTAGTGACAAAGTTTGTTACACCGTATTGCAAAGCCAAGCCCGCAAAACGGAGAATAGGATTTGTTGATGACCGGACAAGCAACTTACGAGATAAATACCCGGAAACCAACCCCGAAACAGTTTGAACCAGATTATCTTTAAACTCAGACGGAGTTGCTATTTCGTTGATCACCTTTTTTAAAACGTTGATCGGTTTAATACTTTCGTAGGCAATTGAAAATTGCTCTCTCAGCAACTTCTCCTCTTCATCTTGTCTGCGTTCAAGAACAAAAATTGACTCCTTAAGCCTTTCAGCTGCATTTTGTTTCTGCATAAATTGGTAATCAAACGGTTAAACTAAAAAAGCAACTAATTCCCTTCAAATGACCAATTGCCTATATTCACTTATTTTGACAATTGGTCATCCTCCAAGTGCTCATCATCAAGCAACTGAGTAATAATTGAATCTCTGATTGGTCTTTTGATCCAACGATTTCGAAAAAGGTAAATAACAATACCAATGCAGGCATAAAAACCGGAAAGAACAATAAAACCTAACCATGCCTTGCCAAGTAAATCGCCAATAAGTAACGCAATTCCAATATTCAGGCTTACAAAGATCAGAGTTACCACAACCAGAATAACCAGGCCTACAACTAAATTGGATAATAATGCCGCTACTTTATCCGTAGCTTTCAACTTAAACAAATCAATGCTGGTTCTCGCATAAGCTTCCGCTCGATCCAACAAAACTTCAACAGGTGTTATCTTGTTTTCCATTTTAAAATGCAATTAAGGCAAGGCTTAGCAATTCTGTTTCCAAATTTTGATGGCTATTTCTCAATTTCAGCACTTTCCGACTCTTTCTTAGCTGAGTCCTTAATCTCCTTTACTACCGATTCAAATTTTGTAGTTACATCTTCAATAACTTCATTCATCTTTTCCTTGAGATCGTCCACATAATCTTTACCCTTTTTTGCAATTTTTTTCCGTGTTTCACACCCTTTGTCCGGGGCAAAGAGAATTCCCAATAAGGCTCCTGTAGCAACTCCGGCCAGAACTCCTAAAAAAACTTTTCCACTACTCATAGCATTAATTTTTAATTGTTTGTTCCAATAATCATTAATATTCAACTATATGAAAAAATCAGACATGAAATCAACAAATTCACATTTAAAATCCTGATTAAAAGCAGACTTGTTTGATTTCCATTGCAGTATTTGATTAAAAAGTGAAAAATAACTGATACTAAGGTAACAATAAAATGGATATATGGTTCAGAAATCATGATGAATTTACACGATGAAATTAGATCAACAAGTGCAGAAATGAACGAAAAGAAAATAAGTATCTTGGCTTCTTGAAATTATTAAATTTGTCTCCTGGCAAAAAAAATTCCTGAATTGAAATAATAATTGCCCGAAAGGAATACAAGTAATATATACTTTTATAAATTTGCAACAATTAACCTCACACAATGGAACAAGAGAATGCCATTTTGATGCTCACTGAATCTTACAAACAGCACCCAAAGCACTATGTGGCTGTTGATTGTTCCATTTTCGGCTACGAAGATGGTGAGCTCAAATTGCTGCTATACCCGCGTGGATTTGAACCTTCACTTGGCAAATGGTCACTAATGGGTGGATTTGTTCAGGAAAATGAATCGATGGAAGAAGCCGCAAGAAGAGTTCTTTTGCAGACTACCGGACTGAAAGACATCTTTCTGGAACAAGCAGCAGCCTTTTCAAAGCCGGACCGAGATCCGGGAGCGCGGGTTATCAGCATGACCTTTGTCGCACTGATCCGGATAGACATTCATGACAAGGATCTTGCACGTGAAAATGGTGCACATTGGTGGCCAGTTACCAAATTACCATCTCTGGTTTTCGACCATGAGGCAATAGTAGCAACCGGACTCGAATTATTGCAGCAAAAAGCAAGTATTGATTTAATTGGCAACGAATTACTTCCTGAGATGTTTACGCTGATGCAGCTAAGAAATCTTTACGAAGCGATTTTTCAGAAGTCGTTTGACCCTGGAAATTTCCGCAAAAAGGTGCTTTCAATTGGCAGCCTTGAACGGTTGAATCAAAAGAACACAACTGAATCAAAAAAAGGAGCTTATTACTACCGATTCAAAAAATATGAACCAGGTCAAAGAAGTGAAAGAATCGTTAAATTTCCTTAGTCAACCATTTTAAAAGTATTTTAAACTTTTATAAAACAGATGCGCACTTTATAGACTTCTGAGAAATCAGATGATGAAAAAAATAACTAACACAAATCTTTGAATTCGATATATTATTTATTGCCAGAATAATAGTAAACATATTGGATAAAAGTCAATTAGTACGACCTGGAAGCAGGGAAAAATGGTCAAATTGAATAGCAATCCATCCTTGTCAACCGATCATATCGTGATGATATTGCTATATTTCTATAACCCGATTGCAGAATAAAATTGGAGAACCTATTATTTTCTAAATACAACTATTTGTAATTCAATAAAATACTAATTAAATCATTAAGTTATGACAAACACATTTTTAAATCAGTTCGAAGTCTGGTTTGTAACAGGAGCGCAGCTGCTGTACGGAGGTGATGCGGTCGTTAAAGTCGACGCACACTCAAACGAAATGGTAAAAGGATTGAACGAATCGGGCAATTTGCCGGTAAAAGTTGTCTATAAAGGGACTGCTAATTCGTCGTCTGAAATTGCAGAAATTATGCGTGCTGCAAATGGAGATACAAAATGTGTTGGTTTAATTACCTGGATGCATACTTTCTCTCCAGCTAAGATGTGGATTCATGGTTTGATGGATTATAAAAAACCATTAATGCACCTTCATACTCAGTTCAATGAGCAAATTCCCTGGTCAGAAATCGACATGGATTTTATGAACCTGAATCAATCGGCTCATGGTGACCGTGAATTTGGATTTATAACCAGCCGTTTGCGCAAACCACGCAAAATAGTTGTCGGTTACTGGAAAGACAAATCGACTCAGGAAAAAATCGCTTCCTGGATGCGCGTTTGTGCTGGTTGGGCTGATTCACAAAACATGCTTATTATCCGTTTCGGAGACAACATGAACAATGTGGCTGTAACCGATGGAGACAAGGTCGAGGCTGAAATCCGTTTGGGTTACCACGTTGATAATGCTCCAATTGCATTGCTGGTTCCTTACGTTGAAGCGGTTAAAGAAGCTGACATTGACGTATTAATTGCTGAATACGAGAAACTATACGACTTTGCCGATGACTGTAAGAAAGGCGCTGAAAAACATATATCTGTACGTCAGGCTGCTGCTCAGGAAATTGGGTTACGCCGTTTCTTACAGGATAAAAAAGCAACTGCTTTCACGACCAGCTTCAACGAATTGGAAGGAATGTCACAGTTGATGGGCTTCGCTTCGCAACGATTGATGGCCGAAGGTTATGGTTTCGGTGCTGAAGGCGACTGGAAAACAGCTGCACTTACCCGTACCATGTGGGTTATGGCTCAAGGTTTGCCAGGTGGATGTTCGTTCCTTGAAGATTATGTATTGAATTTCGACGGGGCAAACAGCTCTATTCTTCAATCGCATATGTTGGAAATCAACCCTGAAATTGCAGCAAATAAACCACGTATCGAAGTTCATTTCTTAGGAATTGGTGATGCAGGTGTTTGTGCCCGCTTAATATTCCAGGCTCACGAAGGTGATGGTATTGCCGCAACTGTAGTCGATATGGGTAACCGTTTCCGCATGATTGTAAATGAAGTAGAAGTGATAAAACCGGAAGCATTGCCTAAATTGCCTGTTGCCTGTGCTTTGTGGAAACCAATGCCAAACCTCGAGATAGGTGCAGGTGCATGGATTACTGCAGGCGGAACTCATCATTCGAGTTTCTCGTTCTCTATCACTACTGAAATGATGGAAGATTACGCCGAAATTGCTGACATCGAAATGTTGATTATCGATAAAGACACCAAGATCAGAGAATTCAAACAAACCATACGTAATAACGAAGTGTATTACCTGTTGAACAAAGCACTTAGGTAATTCACAATTTATTGTTTGTTTTCAACTTCGATGTTCGCCGCTGTAGTAGATGGTGGTTACGACAAAGTGGAAGATTTACATGGGCAATCTTATATCAAAATAACCTATTAAGAAATTATGAATTGGAGTTCACACGAATTTATTTGGCTCGACTGGACAATTATGGCGGTCGGGATTTTGGCTGTTGGCTGGGCTGTATGGCGGTCGGTACAAAAACACAAACGTTTGCAGAAAGGTGCCGATAGCGAAGATTACCTGTTCGGTAAAGGCGAGCCCTGGTATATCATTGGTGCTGCCATCTTTGCTGCTAATATCGGCTCGGAACACCTTGTTGGACTTGCAGGCACAGGCGCAAAGGCAGGCGTAGGTATGGCGCACTGGGAGATGCAAGGCTGGATGATACTCATCCTGGGCTGGCTCTTTGTGCCGTTCTATCAATTGATGAACATTAAGCTGGGGAAAATCATTACAATGCCCGACTTCCTCAAAAATCGTTACACACCTGCCACGGGTTCGTGGCTGTCTATCATCACATTGATAGCATACATTCTGACCAAAGTGAGTGTAACTGCGTTTACCGGAGGTATCTTCATGGAGAGTCTTCTTGGCTTGCCTTTCTGGTACGGAGCTATCGGGTTGATCGTTTTAACGGGTATATTTACCGTCTTGGGCGGCATGAAGGGAGTGATGACACTGTCTGCAATTCAAACACCTATACTTATCATTGGTTCATTTCTGGTGCTTTTCTTAGGATTGTCAACGCTCGGGGACGGCAGTATTGCTAACGGTTGGACTGCAATGATTGACTATTCTAAAACGCTAAACGTAGGAACAGACGGCGTTGCCCACGGCACAAACCACATGTTCCACTTAGAGACGGGCGACCCGCTGTATGACGACTATCCTGGGTTTTGGGTATTTCTCGGGGCAACGATTATCGGATTCTGGTATTGGGCTACTGACCAACACATCGTTCAACGTGTGCTCGGACAACGAAAAGGCGAGTCTAGCGACGTAGTGATGAAGCGTGCGCGCAGAGGGACTATAGCTGCAGGTTATTTCAAATTATTACCTGTATTTATGTTTCTGATTCCCGGTATGATAGCAGCTGCACTGGCGGCACGTCCCGGCAGCGGTTTTTCGTTAGAAAATCCTGATACAGCCTTTGGCTCAATGGTTAAGTTTGTATTGCCTGCCGGTGTTAAAGGTATTGTTACGATAGGCTTTATATCCGCATTGGTTGCGTCTTTGGCTGCATTCTTCAACTCTTGCGCTACACTGTATACAGAAGACTTTTATAAGCCAATGTTCAAAAATAAAAGCGAGGCTACCTACGTGCGGACAGGTCGTCTTGCAACTGTTGTGGTTGTTTTACTTGGTATTGCATGGATACCAGTCATGATGAGTCTCGGCAGCCTTTACTCCTATCTGCAAGGCATTCAATCGCTGCTCGCTCCGGCGATGGTGGCCGTATTCGTAATGGGTATATTTTCCAAGAGAATTACGCCCAAAGCTGGTGAAGCAGGTATGATAGTAGGCTTCTTTTTAGGTATGGTGCGTTTGCTGACCAACATCTTTACAAATACAGGTAAAGATGTAATGACAGGCTGGTACTGGGAATCCACAAGATGGTTTTGGCATACCAACTGGCTTATCTTTGAGATCTGGTTACTCGTCTTCATCATGTTAATGATGGTTGTGGTATCGTTTTTCACTCCGAAGCCGACTGCTAAACAGATTGAGTTTATCACCTTCACAGGCGATTACAAAACCCTTGTCAGGAATAGTTGGAACAAGTGGGATGTAATAGCTTCGTTAGGTGTAGTTTTAGCTTGTTCTTTATTCTACATGTATTTCTGGTAATTCTATCTTAAAGTCAAAAATTTATATATTCTGCTATGTTAGCCGATTTAAAAGAACTGGTTTTCAAGGCAAATCTCGATTTGGTAAAGTACAATCTTGTTCTTTTCACATGGGGAAATGCAAGTGCGATTGATCGTGAAAAAGGGCTCGTCGTGATTAAACCCAGTGGCGTCGAGTACGATGTGATGACTGCTGATCAAATGGTCGTAGTTGATCTTGAGGGAAATATTATCGAGGGAGATCTAAAACCTTCCTCAGATACACCCACCCATCTGGCATTGTATAAGGCATTTGATCACATTGGTGGAATTGTTCACACCCATTCAACCTTTGCAACATCGTGGGCACAAGCAGGTGTATCTCTCCCAATAATAGGTACTACACACGCCGATTATTTTGCCGGTGATATCCCTTGCACACGTGATATGAAGGTAGAAGAGGTGAAAGGGGATTATGAAAGGGAGACAGGATCAGTGATCATTGAAAGATTTTTAAACCTAAATTCCAGGCATATACCAGGAGTTTTAGTTAAAAATCATGGACCTTTTACATGGGGAAAAGATGCGAAGGAAGCGGTTCACAATAGTGTTGTTTTGGAAGAAATTGCAAAAATGGCATTTATCGCTCATTCTGTTAATCCCCATTTGACAATGAATCCTTTACTCACGGAGAAACATTTCCAACGCAAGCACGGTGACAATGCCTATTATGGTCAAAAATAGATTAACCAATTAAATATTAATTACTTAATAATATAACTATGAAAAAATATGTGATCGGAATTGACTACGGAACTGACAGTGCCAGGGCAGTAATTGTAAATGCTCTTAACGGAGATGAAGTCTCATCATCAGTTA
>JANYLE010000042.1 GCA_025363795.1 Mariniphaga sp.
TGATTGGGTTCACGATTTCTATCAGAATCCGGTTGACTGATACATCCGATAAGTCTTTTAATGAACATCATCCTAAACCTTCAATATAGCAGATATTTTTGCATTTTAACTTTATATTCTTTGTATATTCAGCCGTAATAAGTTTATTCTTTTTGCTTGATGTTTTTAAATTGGTGGAGATGAAAATTTGGAAAGAAATACAAATTACTACGGATCAGGACGATATAAAAATGGCTATTGCCCCGGTAATTATATCCGCCAGCAGATCGACTGATATACCTGCTTTCCATTCGGAATGGTTGATTAACCGATTGAAGAGCGGTTATGCTTGCTGGGCCAATCCTTTTAACCGGACAAATGCACAATATATTTCGTTCCGGAACGCACGATTATTTGTTTTCTGGACAAAAAATCCCAAACCACTGTTAGAATACTTCCCTTTTTTGGATGAACTTGGGTTGAATTACTATTTTCAATTTACTTTAAATGACTACGAAAAGGAGAGATTTGAGCCAAATGTACCATCGCTCAAAAATCGGATTGAGACTTTTATTCAACTTTCAAAAACGATCGGGAAGGAGAAGGTAATCTGGCGGTTCGATCCGTTATTGCTTACAGAAAAATTGACTGTGAGCGAATTGCTTAAAAGAGTCTTGAATATTGGGGATAGGCTGGTCGACTACACAGATAAATTGGTTTTCAGTTTTGCCGATATTTTGTCTTACCGGAAAGTACAGAGCAACCTTTTGAAGGAAACTGCTTTTTATAGTCAGGCAAACATCCATTTGGCAGAGTTCAGTGGAACTCAGAGAAAAGAGTTTGCTGCCGGAATCCAAGTGATTTTACAGAAATGGCGAAAGATCAATCCCGATTTTGAAGTCGCGACCTGCGCTGAAGATATTGATCTGGAGCGATATGAGATTGCTCACAATAAATGCATTGACGATGGGTTGATTGCAAAACTTTTTGCAAAAGACGATCAACTAATGGATTTTTTGGGTTTGAGACCTAAAGATTTGTCACTGTTCGGAGAAGCAGGTCAAACAAAAAAACTGAACCTTAAAGATAAAGGCCAACGCAAAATGTGTCGTTGCATAATCAGCAAAGATATTGGTTCTTATAACACCTGTAATCATTTGTGCGTTTATTGCTACGCCAATTATTCAGCGGAAGTTGTTCGCAGAAACTTCAAGGAACTGAAACCTGATTCAGAAAGCATTTTGCCAAGCGCGGATCGTTAAGAGCAAGACGTATCGTATAAGGAAAGAGTGTGGTAATTAGTGTATCAGGACGACCTGGATCGCCTTCTAATTTATTGCCGAAGAAGAGTTTAGGCTTGCCGGTATCTGCCGTTATCCTCTGCAATCAATGAAAGATAAGACTCGTATCTTGTTGCGGGTATTTCTCCCTTTTCTGCAGCCGCTTTTACCGCGCAACCCGGTTCATGCGTATGGGTGCAGTTAAAGAACCTGCATTGATCCAGAAGACCAAACATCTCAGGGAAATAGTGCGAAATCTCCGTTTTTTCCATATCAATCACACCAAAACCTCTTATTCCAGGAGTATCTATAAGGTAACCTCCACCTTCTACCTCGAACATTTCGGCAAATGTTGTGGTATGCTTACCCTGTTGATGGTGATCGGAGATCACTCCTGTTTTTAGCGTTAGTGAAGGGTCGAGCCGATTTAAGATGGATGATTTGCCGACACCCGAAAGCCCTGAAAAGAGGCTGATTTTTCCTTTGAGTTCTTCACGCAAAATATCAATATTGAAATTTTTCTCAGCTGAAACCTGAAAACATTTGTAGCCAATTGATTCGTAGGTTTGCAAATATTCTTCCAGTTTTTCGTAATCTTTCGCGTTGTATAAATCAAGTTTGTTAAAAACGAGGCAGGCCGGAATGCTGTAGGCCATTGCTGAGATCAGGTAGCGGTCGATAAATCCCGGAAGGGTTACCGGATAGTTAACCGTTACGACGATAAATGCCTGATCGACATTGGCTGCGACGATCTGGCTCTCTTTCGATAGATTAGATGCCTTTCGGATGATATAGTTTCTTCGCGTTTCAATGGCCGAGATAATCCCGGTAACACCATCTTTGGAGGTTTCATCGTGTAGCAGTTCGAATTCGACCCTGTCTCCAACTGCCACAGGATTGGTGGTGCGAACCTCCTTCATCCGAAGCTTGCCCTTTATGCGGCAATCCAGAACATCACCATCATCCGATTTTACTGAATACCAGCTTCCTGTTGACCTAATTACTAAACCTTTGCCCAATTCGTTAAATATTTGAAGCGTTAAAAATACGTTAAAAGTTCGAACCTGCGCAACTATTGAGGATATTCCGTGTTTAACTTTCGATTTCGTCTGAACACTTTGATGCTGTTATCCGAAGATAATAGTTGCAGGGAAATGAAAGGGGAGTGAATTTATACAGTAATAAGTATCGATTTATTACTTTTGCAAGGTTTGAAAATTACAGGTTGATTATTAACAAAGGGATCATTTCGTATGAGTAACAAAATATTAAAGGCAGCTCTTGGAGTTTGCATTGTGGTTATTATAGGACTCTCATTCTGGGGATTTAAAAGTGATCAGAAGAACTTCGAGATTTCGAAAAATCTCGATATCTTTTATACGCTGGTCAGGGAATTGAATCTCTTTTATGTTGATGAGGTTAAGCCTGATAAGCTGATAAAAACAGGGATTGATGATATGTTGGAAACCCTTGATCCATATACGGTTTATATTCCAGAATCTGAGATGGATGATTTCAAGTTTATGACAACTGGTGAGTACGCTGGTATCGGAGCCATGATCAGCAAACGGGGAAATCAAATTATTGTTGCTGAGCCTTACGAAGGTTTCCCGGCTCAGGTAAGCGGTTTGCGTGCCGGTGATATTTTTTTGGAAGTTGACGGTAAGCCAGCCGATAAAATGGTCGTCTCTGATGTTTCTGAAATCCTGAAAGGGCCTGCAAAGAAAGCAGTTAAGGTGAAAATGCAACGCCCTGGAGATAAGAAAACCTTTACCATTGATATTGTCCGCGAAGAGATTCAAATCGATCCTGTTACTTATTATGGAATGATTGACGGCAAAACAGGATATATTCGTCTTTCAAGTTTCACTGATGGCTGCGCCGAAGGAATTCGCAAAGCTGTTTTAGATTTAAGGGATAAAAAAGGGGCAAAAACACTTGTTCTAGACCTTCGTTCAAATCCGGGAGGTTTGCTGGGCGAGGCTGTTAAAGTAACCAATCTGTTTGTCAATCACGGGCAGGAGATTGTAAGTACAAAAGGCAAAGTTTCACAATGGGATAAAACTTATCGTGCTACCGAGCAGCCGGTTGATTCTCTAATGCCTCTAATTGTTTTAGTAAATAGCGGATCGGCTTCGGCCTCCGAAATTGTTGCAGGAGCACTTCAGGATCTTGACCGGGCAGTTATTATGGGAAATCGCACCTTTGGAAAAGGGTTGGTTCAAACTACGCGTGATCTAAGTTATAATACAAAATTAAAAGTCACGACAGCTAAATATTATATCCCGAGTGGCAGATGTATTCAGGCTCTCGATTATTCTCATCGGAATGCTGATGGAAGTGTAGGAAATATTCCTGATTCGTTAATTACGGAGTTTAAAACCAAAAACGGACGAATCGTTAAAGATGGCGGTGGAGTAACTCCAGACATTCGTAATAACCAGGATACTTTAAGTACTTTGGCTTATAAGTTAGTACAAGAATATATGATATTTGATTTTGCTACGGATTATGCCAGTAAACACAAATCAATAGCACCGCCCGATAAGTTTGTTGTAAGCGATGATATTTTTGCTGGGTTTCATCAATTCCTGACAGACAAGAAATTCTCCTATCAATCGAAAAGTGAACAGACATTGAAAGCCTTAATCGAAACGGCAAAGAAGGAGCGTTATTACGATGCCACCCAGAACGAATTTGCGGCTCTTGAAAAAGGTTTATCCATCGATCTAAACAAGGATTTGGATAAGTTTAGTGAAGACATACGCGATTTGTTGAAAGATGAGATTGTGTCTCGTTACTATTATCAAAAAGGTGCAATCATTGCGGCTTTGGGAAGTGACAAAGAGATTAAAAGTGCATTGACACTCTTTCAAAATCCTGCTGAATATTCCCATTTATTAACACCTCTGGCAATCGCGCCAAAGCAGAAATAGAAGTAATTCCTTGTAATTTGAAATCTGTTTTCACATCAGTAAGTGCTGTTGTTAAAACAGATTTTCTTTTTAGATTTGGGCTTTCGCCTTATAAATGACAGATATATAAAATTATAAAGATTAATATGACGACAAGAAAGAAAATTCTGGTGATGGCTCAGATTCCGCTCGCCGGTTTAAGCGAGTTACAGGAGCAATTCGATATTCTTTATCCAGAACGATTCTCTTTCGATGGAACGGAGCTTAAACAGCTTATTGTCGATGTTGATGGAATACTTTCGGTTTTTACTATTCCGCTGCGTTTTGAAATACTTCAGCTGGCAAGGCAAATCCGGATCATCTCAAATTTTGGTGTTGGATATAATAATATAGATGTGAATTATGCAACATTCAGAGGGATTGCCGTTTGTAACACTCCTGATTCAGTTACTGAACCTACTGCAGAAATGGCAATGGGATTGATGATTGCATTGATGCGAAGGATTTGTGAGACCGATCGGAAATTGCGCAGTGAACAGGGATTGAAATGGGGAATGATGGAAAATCTGGGTAGTTCCCTTTGGGGGAAAACTTTGGGAATTATCGGTATGGGTAGAATCGGAAGAGCCCTTGCGCGAAGGGCTGTTGCATCAGGAATGAAAGTAATCTATTATAACCGGACAAGATTGGATACTGCACTGGAATTACCATTAAAAGCCGACTGGGTTTCATTTAATAATCTGTTAGAGCAATCAGACGTAATTTCATTAAATTGTCCGCTTAATGACGATACGCATCACTTAATTGGCGAAAAGGAAATCTTGCAGATGAAAGATGGCGTTTTTATCATTAATACTTCCAGGGGAGCGGTGATCGATGAGCAGGCGTTGGTACGTAACCTCGCTAAAGGGAAAATAGGTGGTGCAGGACTTGATGTTTTTGAGGAGGAGCCTGTAATCAGCCGGGAGCTGTTTCTAATGGATAATGTAGTCCTTACTCCGCATAATGCAACGGGGACAATTGATACCCGAATTATGACAGCAAGGGAGGCCTCAGAGAGTATAATTCGTTTTTTTAATGGAAGAAGGGATATTCCGATTGTAAATTCAACTATTTGGAAGTAAAAAAGCCCGCGATAATCACAAAGAATCATCAGCAACCTTAATCCTTCGTAAGATTAAAGAGAAAATGGAACATATTGCTATACTATCGAACTTAGTATTAACGAAACTAATGAGAAAGGAATAGGATTAGATTACGTCCATTTAAAGTACTTGTTTTGATGTTTTGGTTTTTGCGTATTCCGAAGATCATGAATCTTATCAATCAATTTTTTAAAGGCGAACTGGTTTTTTACAACATAATCGGATGCGCCATGTCTTATAGTATCGACAGCCACTTCAATACTATCTTGCGCTGATATAAAAATGAATTCAGTATCAGGATTCTTTTTTTTAGTTTCCTTTAATACTTCTAACCCATTTATCCCATTCAAAAGATAATCCTGAATAACAATATCGGGTTTTTTATGCAGATTTTTAAGACACTCTTCGCCGCTCAGAAAACTTTCGATCCGTTTGAAATTATTTGATCGCAAGTGGCTTGCTATTAACTTATTATAGATGGAATTATCCTCTACAATAAAAATCATGGGTGAGTCTTGTGTTTGCATAACGGATAATTATTGTGATTTGTGATGTTGATTTAATCATACGATTTAGGATTATAAATGTTTCAATTTATTAATTCAGTATGAATGATGATCGATGCATTGCAATTTGGCATACGGGCATACAAGTGCAGCATTTAACCTTGGGAGATAAATATTGGAATAATCGAAGTTTATTTCTAACTCGGACTATCGATGGAAACTGTGTTTTGGGCGCAGAATTGTGTTGCTCGATTTTAAATTGGAGCACCAGGTAAAAGAAGGAACGATTAAGCGTGATAAAATTGATACGTGTTGTTAATCAAGATTGTAGTTAATTTAGCTTTATTTGATTATGTGCCCCAAATTGAAAAAGTTTTCGGAAAGAAGATCGTAAGGCTTATAATTATTAGAATAATTACGGCTAGAGCGACGAAAAAGAGTGTTACTCCAAGTTTGTAGCGTTTATTACTATTAATCAGTTCGTGACTGATCATTATCTTGTTTATTTTATCAGTAAGCTTTACCAGGGCATTTTGATCCTTGACAATATAGTCGAATGCGCCATATTTCATTGAGTTGATTGCAATCTCAATATTGTCTTGTCCCGACAAAAACACAAACTCAGTATCAGGGTATTTCTTCTTTGTCGCTTTTAATACATCAATACCATTTATTCCGTCGAGCAGGTAATCTTGAATTATTATGTCTGGTTTTCGATATAGATTCTTAAGACATTCCTCTCCGCTAAGAAAACTTTCTACGCGAACCAGTTTATGTGAGCGCAGATGATTGACAATTAATTTATTGTAGACTGAATTGTCTTCTACGATAAAGATCAGCGGATAATTTTGATTTTCCATTACTGATAAATTTTGTTAATGGGTTGAATTGCTACCTTTCAAGTCTCACCCGCAATTGTTTGGTTGATTGTTGTAATTTACAAAAAAGTCATGACAAACTAATATATTTTATTTCGGGTAAAATTGTCTGCTTTGATATAAAACCTGCTTTAATAATGAAATGTCAACAATTTTACGTTGATTTTGTTTTTGAGTTTCATTTTTTCTGTGGCCATTGACCTAATTTTGATCAAATTGGTAATTTATTTGATTATTGGTCATTGATAGACTTTACCATAAAAGTATCTCTTTGGTGTTTTTTTTATATCTTCGCTGAGTTAATTCATCAAAATTCAATAAAATGAAAGTTCTTAATGTCGTCCTTTTCTTAGTTATTCTGATGGCTGTAGGTTGTAAAACTCAAAAGATTGCACCCAAACCGGCTCCTGTTAAGTCGGAATCTGTTGCAAGTAATGCTTATAAATCTCAGTCTGTAAATTCGAAAGAAGAGCGTGTGACTGCTGCCAATGGTGAAGCTAAAGATTATGGGTCAAAGAAGTTTTACATTATCCTGGGTAGTTTTGGGGTATATGAAAATGCTCAAAAATTCAAAAAACAGTTGATGGCTGAGGATTTCTTTCCTGGAATTCTTGTAAATGAAGCTGGTTTATACCGAGTTAGTGTAAATAGTTTTGATGATGAAGGTGCTGCACGTAGTAGGGTTGGTGAGCTACGTCAGAAGTTTCCTCAGTATAGCGATTTATGGCTCTTGATTAAAAAACAATAAAAACGGAAAAGAGGGATTATCCCTCTTTTCTGTTTTCAGAAAGAGTGGAAAACTTCACCCGGTCTAAGCTTCGTCTATGCAATTAAAGAGAGGGTATTTAATAGCTATATTGATAGGGTTTACGATCTCGATCAGTTACGGGCAAGATCATCTCAGTAAATGGTTAAGTTTAAAACCCGATTCCACCTATATTCAGAATAATCAGAATGATCTGATCCTTCGTGTATATGCCTCTCAGAAATATTCAGCTCAAACAATAATTGATCGGGGAGAGAAAGTCAGTTTAGGGTATCGGCCTTCCAATGGATATGTAGTTGGCCTGGGATTTAATTACAAATTTCTTGGGATTAACTTGGGAACGGTATTTCCTTTTGCTCAGCCCGATATCAATCGGTATGGTAAAACAAAATACCTTGATTTTCAATCCCATCTTTATCTTCGGATTTTTACTGTCGATTTTTATACAGGTTATTATAAGGGTGCATATCTTGCCAACTCAGCCACAGTTCTTAATGCCTTTCCCAATGGCAATGAATTCTATACCCGCGGGGATATCAAAACTTACTCGGGAGGTTTCGGTATTTATGCCAATCTTAATCCAACTAAGTTTTCGGTCAGAGCTCCATTTCTTCAAAATGAATGGCAAAAGAAAAGCGCGGGTCAGCCAATGCTCGGATTTGAGCTTTACTGGGTTGCCTCCACTGCCGATTCCTCTTTTGTTCCTACGCAATTAATTAACAAGAAATTTTTTGATGGGATTGAATTTAATAAATGGCGTTTTTATTCTCTAAACTTTACCGGAGGATATGCTTATACACTCGTTATTCGAAAACAATTCTTTATAATGGCCGGCGTTAACGGCAGTTTAGGAATTGGTGAATATCAATTGAGGCCTGTCGATGGTGCAACAATGAATCGCATTTATCCAAACGTTAGTCTTAATCAGAAACTTGGTGCCGGGTACCATTTTGACCGGCTTTTTGTGGGAATGTCTCTTGCTAATTTTCAGTACTTTACACCTTCGCCAGTTAAGGAAACCTATATCCGGTGGAGCACTGGAAATATAAGATTCAATATTGCATATCGGTTATCGCTCAACCGCGATATCGAAATACGACCATGGAAGTGGTTTGGAAACAGAAGCGAAACGAGTGTGAAAGAATAGATATTTGAACGACTCCTCCCCAATTTTTGCAGCTTACTTTTCAATATAAAGATCAGGTTGCAAGGCTGCAGGCGACCATAGTTTTAGAAATTCGAGCACTTTCTTTTTTGAATACCCATCTCCCTCCTCCAAATATGCAGAACTTTGTGTGTGAAGGCGGGTGCCGTTGGCATCTAAAATTACAAAAACGGGGAATCCAAATCGTTGAGGAAATCCTAGCTTTTTTAGTTCTGCAAGGTTTCTGTTTTCCTTGCTGTAGTTTAATTTTATCGTAATATAGTTTTTGGATAGTGAGGAACTGATTTCTGTATCGTTGGTGCAAAATTTATGGAATTTGAGACACCAAGGACACCAGTTACCGCCTATTTGAATAAAGAGATGTTTGTTTTCGGACTTAGCATGCACTAAGGCCTGACTTATTGCAGCCGATACATCCGCATCAGGATTATACAACTTAGCGGGCGGTTGTGCGTAAATGTTGCTGAAAATAAGGAACAGGGCGATAGTCAATAGCTTTTTCATACGAGATGG
>JANYLE010000056.1 GCA_025363795.1 Mariniphaga sp.
CCTTCTTTGGCTCCCAGTTCAAGTGGCTCCATTCCCAACCTGGTCAAAAGACCAGCCATTTCGGTCACTTTGCCTTTATAGTAAACCTTCCCATTTCCTGTCAGGGGAAGGAAAAGATGAGCCAATGGAGCCAGGTCACCTGAAGCTCCTACCGAACCCTGTGACGGAACAACGGGAATAACATCCTGATTAATATGCCATAAAATGCGTTCAAGTGTACTCAAAGCAATCCCGGAATAACCCTGAGCCAACGCATGAACTTTCAGAATCATCATCAATTTGGCAATCTGAGGTTTGATCGGATCGCCAACGCCAACACTGTGACTCTTTAATAAATTGAGTTGAAGTTTCTTGGTTTCACTCTCAGAGATAATCGTGGTGCAAAGCGGGCCAAAGCCGGTATTGATGCCATAAACGATTTCGTGATTAGCCACAATAGCCTCAACAATCCTTCGGCTATTGCCGATCCGTTCGGCAGCAGTATGACTAATTGATCCAACAATTTTACCGACAGACAGTTTCAATGCCAGACCTGCAGTGAGTGTATCTTCGCCAAAACTGAAACAATTTCGGGTAATTGCATCTATTTGTTTCATAATAATTTAGTGGAATTAGTTTTGAAATTCACCCCTGCTTTCGAAAGGTTCAATTCTGGTCTAATCGTACGAACTATTTTGAGATAAATAAATGATAAAAGCCGGTATTATCCGGCTTTTAAATATGTTATGAAGCAGTTGAAATATCCGAATCGGATGGCTCAATTTAGGTGTAAACCAGAATTAATCCAATTATTGCTTTTAAAAAAGTCCGTGTATTTGCGCATCGATTCTGTCGATCACCTTGCTCATATCTTCCTTATTATCTGCGAAGTTAAGTTCATCAACATTGATAACCAATATCTTTCCCATCTGATACCGGGTTGCCCAGGCTTCGTAACGCTGGTTGAGTTGTTTGAGATAATCGAGCCGGATTGTATTTTCATATTCTCTCCCACGCTTTTGAATCTGCTGAACCAATGTTGGGATGGAGGCCCTTAAATAGATAATCAGATCAGGCGCCTGGATCAGTTTCCCCATTAAATCGAAAAGCGTATGATAGGTTTCGAAATCGCGCGTGCTCATCAATCCCATTTCATGAAGGTTGGGAGCAAAAATCTCGGCATCTTCATAAATTGTCCGGTCCTGAATAACCGTTTTCCCCGAATTGCGGAAATCGATAATCTGACTAAAGCGGTTATTAAGGAAATAAACCTGCAAATTAAATGACCAACGCTGCATATCGTGGTAAAAATCGTCCAGGTAAGGATTCCCATCCACCTCTTCATAATGAGCTTCCCACCCATAATGTTTGGATAAAATACCAGCCAGTGTGGTTTTCCCAGCTCCAATATTCCCGGCTATCGCGATGTGCATTGTGGAAGGTTCTTTTTTCATCCGAATTATTTTTTTAGAATTTAGATTTAAGTTAAAAACTATATATTATTGAATTTCTTATAGATAGAAATTATTTCAATGTTTCATTAATGCGAAGTAACCCTTCGAGATAGTCCCTGTTGTTTGACAGTCGTGGCACTTTATTCTGACCGCCCACTTTACCGCGTTCCCGCATCCACTGCAGAAAGGTACCACTGGCCACAGCCAGAACGTGTGGTCTCTCAAGTGTTGCATTTTTGTGTCTTTTGGCCTCATAATCAGAGTTTAGCTCCTGCAATTTAAGATCAAGAATTGTGGTGAATTTCTCAAGATCATCCGGTGGCGTATCAAACTCGATTAACCATTGATGAGCCCCTTTTTTCTGGCATTCACTCATAAAAATTGGTCCGGCTGTATAATCACTAATTATTGCCCCTGTACATTCACATGCTTCTTTGATGGCCCGCTCCGCATTATCAATGATGATCTCCTCCCCAAAAGCGTTGATAAAATGTTTTGTCCGTCCTGTAATTCTCAGCTTATAAGGATCTTTCGTCGTAAACATTACCGTATCGCCAATCATATAGCGCCAAAGACCACCATTGGTTGAGATGACCATTGCATAATTAACTCCTGTTTCCACTTTCCAAATCGGTATCGTGGCAGGATGTTCATCATCTGCATTGCATGCCGGAATAAACTCATAGAAAATACCATAGTCAAGCATCAGGAGCATATCTGAACTTTCGGGATCATCCTGAATGGCAAAGAAACCTTCTGAGGCATTGTAGGTTTCCATATAATTCATCTTTTCGGACGGGATAATCCGCTTGTATTGTTCCCGATACGGATCGAAGGAGATTCCGCCATGAATAAACAACTCGAGATTTGGCCACACCTCCAGAATATTCGATTTTCCGGTATATTCGAGAATGTAACGCAGTAACACGAGGAACCAAGAAGGGACACCTGCCAAAGAAGTTACATTGTCATTGATCGCCGTTTTTGTGATTTGGGCAATTTTTTCCTCAAACTCGGGGATCAAAGCAATTTCAGTTGGTGGCGTGCGATGAAAGTCTGTCCAGAATGGAAGATTCTCGATCATAATAGCAGAAAGATCACCATAATAGGCATTGTTACTCATATTTGCCACCTGGTGACTTCCACCCAATGTTAAACTCTTTCCCGAAAGCAGTGATGCATCGGGGTAATTGCGATAGTAGATGGCGAGGACATCTTTTCCGCCTCTGAAATGGCAGTCATCCAATGATTCACGCGAAACCGGAATAAATTTGCTCTTTGCGTTGGTTGTTCCCGACGATTTGGCAAACCACTTCATCACACCAGGCCAGAGTACATTTTTCTCCCCTGCAATCATCCGGTTAATGTAGGGTTCAATCGTTTCGTAACGGCTTACAGGAACTTTATCTTTAAAAACTTCCCACGATCGGGTGTTGGTATAGTCGTATTTTTCGCCCCACTCGGTACTTTTTGCAGTATTTAACAGATTAAAGAGCATTTCTTCCTGAATTTCACGGGCATGTTCCCGATATAAATCGATCTCATAAATGCGTTTGTAATTGATCCAGTTGATAAACGAATTGACAATAGCCATGCTCTTTTTTAATTTTTCGGATGAAATTTAGTAATTTTCCGTAAATTAGCCGTGTGCTTAGGTTAATTTTAATAAATATATTGCGACAAATTTAAAACTTTATCCGAATGAAACATTCATGATTTTATGCTCGTTTAAAAGAGATGACGATTCCTGGATGTTTTATTAGGCCAATATAAATAAATAATTTGCGAATGAATTTAGTAGATATTATTCTGATAGTCTTACTTGTCGGTGCGGCAATCAATGGTTTTGTTAAAGGCTTCTTCGTTGAGCTTGCCTCAATTGTTTCCTTAATATTGGGTATTTGGGCGGCGATTGAGTTTACCGGGTTGGTGCAGCATTGGCTGTCAAAATACCTCAACTGGAGTTACGACGCCATGCGTCTTATATCGTTCATACTGATTTTTGTTTTCGTAGTCATTGTGGTTCATCTGATTGCAACACTGACTGAAAAATTTGTACAGGCAATCGCGCTCAGCATTTTCAGCAGGGTGGCCGGAGCGATTTTCGGCGTATTGAAAGCTGCATTTATACTGAGCATCCTTATGATAATTGTTTCCAAAATCGAGAATTTCACCGTTACCATCATCCCGGATAAAGCCAAAGCTGAATCCCGACTTTATGGCCCCATTGAAAATATGGCTCCCAATATTTTACCATTTCTAAAAGCTGAAAAAGAGTCGACTCCACCACAACCATCAAAGAATGCAACAACTTAAATGGCAAAGTTTTATTTGGCAATTAGCATAGCTTTTACTTTGGACCCGGCTAAAGAAGTTCCTGTAGTTGCCTTCTCTTGTAAACGCTTCAGCTTTGGAATTCAATAAATTAAACCCACATTAATGAGAAGCACATTATCGTTTGCTGTTTCTTACCTTTTCAGAGAAATCTTTCCAGAATGCCTTGTGAAATGCCAGGCTGTTTGATTTGATCAACAATTCGTTAGGAGAAAACGGGCTTCCGGGAACAGTTGTGAAAATGGTTTTGGATTGATACAATGACGAAGGTTCAGGATGAAATTGTACACCTACAACATTTTTAAATTCAGCATGTTGCAATCCTTCAACAATTTTTCCGTCCATTGACGTGGCAATCACGTTCAGATTCGCCCCTTTCCGTCCAACTGCCTGATGATGATAGCTCAATACTTTTGGAGAAGTAGCACCCGACATCGCAGCAAGTTCATTGAGATACCCAAAATCTGCAATTTTTATGGGATGGAAATTACCCCCAAACAAATCCGAAAGCGGATATAAAGGTGACACGTAACTCCTGTGCTGGTCTTCCAGCGGCTGTGCAGCAACTTCTTCCAGCGTATTTTCATGATATACTTCCTGCGGAATATCCTGGATTAGCGTTCCTCCCGTGGCCACATTCATAGTTTGCATTCCCAGGCAAAAAGCCCGGATGACAAAATCGGGGTGTTGGGTTAAGAATGGCTTGAATTCAGGGTTACGGCTCCCACCGATCAGGTGAAAAAACAGCGAAGTCTCGAAATAATGACGGTAAGGATCGGTGACAACAGTCAGAAGATTTTGCTTTTCTCCATAAACAGCGGCCGGAATATCCGGTCCGCCAAAAAAGAGTATTGCATCTGATTCTTCAAATAATTTTCGGAAAGCCGGGGTACAGTTGTTTTCACGAAATATTTCATCGGGTTTAATTTCGCCTTCTATTTTACGCAACTGATAATTTTTCAACTGATGTTCAGCGATGTATTTTGCAGATTCCGAATAATCATAGGCTTCTTTGACAAAATAAACCCCAACCAACTCCACTTCCGGGACATCAATAATCTTATTTTCAACCATCCACTCCATGCTTTCGATGTTGCTCACCGTTGGATGGAGCAATACCAACCGATGTTGCGACTGTCCCTGAATCGAAATCAGCAGAACGATGAACAATACTAATATCGCTTTGAACCGGAATAAGGACTTTCTCATTTGAATTGTATTTTAGAGCTGAAAAATAGCATTTTTAACCCAAAAATCATAATAATTGATTGTCTCACCGGCTTCTATTCTCCCTGTCGTTTTTCTCTTCTTTGCCCATTTCTCCCCTCCCGTCGTGCTAAAAAAATGTATCTTTGCCCGATCATTAATAATTCTGTGGTGTACCATGGAATGAGATTGCATATAATTCTGAATATATGCATGTTACCAAAGATTAAATTATAATTATTTAACTACAATATACGATGAATTTTGTTGAAGAACTGACGTGGAGAGGCATGATCCATGACATGATGCCCGGACTTGAAGAACAATTGAAAAAAGAGGTTACGGCAGCTTATGTCGGAATTGATCCAACAGCCGATTCTTTGCACATCGGACATCTTGTTGGAGTTATGATGCTGAAACACTTTCAGTTGGCAGGACACAAACCCATCGTTCTGGTAGGAGGTGCAACCGGAATGATTGGCGATCCTTCCGGAAAATCGCAGGAACGCAATCTTTTGGATGAACCCACATTACGTCACAATCAGGAATGTCTGAAAGTTCAGATTGCCAAATTTCTCGATTTCGATTCAAAAGGGGAAACTGCGGCTGAGATGGTGAACAACTACGACTGGATGAAAGATTTCAGTTTCTTGGGATTCATTCGCGACATTGGCAAACACATCACAGTCAATTATATGATGGCCAAGGATTCAGTTAAAAAACGGTTGGATCCTGAAAGTGGCGCAGCCGGTATGTCATTTACAGAATTTACTTATCAACTGGTTCAGGGAACGGACTTTCTCCACCTTTACGAAACGAAAAACTGCAAATTACAGATGGGCGGTTCCGATCAGTGGGGAAATATCACTACCGGAACTGAATTGATCCGAAGAAAAGCGGGTGGCGAAGCCTTTGCGCTCACTTGTCCTTTGATTAAAAAGGCGGATGGCACAAAATTCGGAAAAACAGAATCGGGCAACGTGTGGCTCGATCCCATAAGAACATCGCCTTATAAATTCTATCAGTTCTGGCTGAACACTTCTGATGCAGATGCTGAAAAATACATCAAGATTTTTACTGTTTTACCTAAGGAAACAATAGATCAACTAACTGAAGAGCATAAACTTGCTCCTCATCTGCGCCAACTTCAGAAAGTTCTTGCCAAAGAGGTTACCTGTATGGTTCATTCCGAAGCCGATTACAATTTAGCGGTCGAAGCATCGGAGATTCTGTTTGGAAAAGGGACAGAAGAAACCCTACGGAAACTTGATGAAGAAACCTTCTTATCCGTTTTCGAAGGCGTTCCTCAATTCGAAATATCCAAATCAGAATTGGAAGCCGGAATTAATGTGATTGATTTGCTAGCCGAAAAAACCACCGTTTTTCCTTCAAAAGGGGAAGCCCGCAGAACCATTGCAGGTGGCGGTGTTGCAGTAAACAAAGTTAAAGTAGAAGGACCAGATGAATTAGTTTCCCTGTCAAAGTTGATCGGAAGTAAATATCTGCTTGTACAAAAAGGAAAGAAGAACTATTTTCTCCTGATTGCAGGATAAATAGTTCTTCTTCAATAGTTTTGGACTAACAATCAGGAACGGGTACAATTGGTTAAAGCAATTCTACCCGTTCTTTTATTTGATCCCAAAGCGTATCTTCCAATTCAGCACCGACTATCTTTATGACCTCTCCTGCCATAAAGGAACCCATTTTGCCGCACCTTTCCAGATCCCATCCCTTTGCTAGTCCGGCAAGAAATCCGGCTGCAAAGAAGTCGCCAGCCCCCGTAGTGTCAATCACCGAAGTTACAGTGGCCGGAATATGCCACCTCTGAGTACCTTGTTGAACATAGGCACCTTCTTTTCCGACTTTCACTACGGCAATATCACATCGTCCGGCAAGATTTTCAAGAGCGGCTTCAGGCGGCATTCCCGTGAATGACTTAGCCTCCTCTTCATTGGCAAAAACAATATCAATATAATTATCAACCAGTTCGTTTAAAATTTCCTGATTTGCTTCTACCACATTGTAGCTTGCCAAATCAAGGGCAATTGTCAATCCGGCAGATTTCGCAGCAGAAGCTGCCGCCATAATTAAAGCGTGATTAAAAACCAGGTAACCTTCGATGAAAAACAAATCATATCCTGCAAATAGCTCAGGCTTGATATCATCGGGACCCATTTCAACTGCAGCGCCAAGATAAGTTGCAAATGTGCGTTCGCCACCAGGACTAACGAATCCGACCGCTCTTCCAGTCGGAAGTTCCAATTCTTTAAGCAAAACAGCAATTCCGCGTTTGAACATATCGTTTTTGAAAAGCAACCCAAGCTCATCCTGACCAATTGCACCAATATATCCGCACTCAACACCCAGTCCGGCGATCCCGTTAATCGCATTTGCAACCGAACCACCCGTTGCGATCTTAATATTCAGGTGCGAAATCTCTTTTTGAATTCGGGCCGAGAGTTCGCCGTCTACCAATGTCATTCCACCTCTAGGTAGGTTTAAATTATTGATTATCTGATCATCATCGGATAAAACCATGATATCGACAAGGGCATTTCCTATTCCTAATATTTTGAGTTTGCTCATTACACAGATTTTTTTCGGATTATTTCACAAATATATTTCAGATTATTGAAAATCTTACTATTTTTGCAACGCTTTAGAAGAAATAAGGTCTAAAGCGAAAACAAAATGTATTCCTTAGTAGCTCAGTTGGTTAGAGCGGCGGACTGTTAATCCGTAGGTCGTAGGTTCAAGTCCTACCTGAGGAGCTTAAAAGGCTGAAATCATACGATTTCAGCCTTTTTTGTTTTTCCTTCTTAAGAACCTAAGGGGATAGATCAAAACACAAATTCAAAATTAATGACTCTCCTTGTCCATTAAAAGCTTTTTCACAACATCATCATAATAGGGCTTTTCTTTCAGGCTTGAATGAGAACCGGGGAAGTAGAGAATACCCACTTCGATAAAATTTGGAA
>JANYLE010000110.1 GCA_025363795.1 Mariniphaga sp.
CGATTGGCGCCGTTTACCGGATAGCCAATGGCATGGATATCACAGTCGAGAGCTATTACAAAAAAATGAATAACCTGATTGAATACAAGGATGGCGCTTCATTTTACGGTTCATCCGTCGATTGGGAAAACAAAGTCGAGAGCGGCAAAGGGTGGGCGTATGGCACTGAAGTGATGTTCAGCAAGGAGATCGGCAAAACGACGGGATGGGTTGCCTATACCTTATCGTGGGCAAACCGGCAATTCGAAAATATCAGCTTGGGACAGAAGTTCCCAGCCAGGTACGACAGCCGGCACGACATTAACATTGTGATAAGTCACAAATTCAATGATCGGATTGACATTGGCTCCACATGGGTTTACCATACGGGCAATGCCGGTACACTTTTTACCAATCAAGTCAGCACCGATATCCCTTATTATAATGGTTCCGGTATGAAAATTAACTATTTCGACGGTCGCAATAATTACAGGATGCCACCTTATCACCGGCTCGATTTCGGAATCAACTTCCATAAACAAAAACGGACCGGTGTGAGGACCTGGAACGTCAGCGTTTACAATTTATACAACCGGCAAAATCCATATTTTATTGCGCCTGACACCAATAACAATGGCCAACATGTGCTCAAACAGACTAGTCTGTTTTCGATCATCCCTTCAGTAACCTATAGTTTCAAATTTTAATTCCCGAATTTATGTACAAACCGATACCATATTTTGCAGTAATTCTGCTGATACCGTTCATGCTGGCATGCGAAAAAGAGATTGGATACAATCATAAAAATCAAAGCACATTTTTGGTGATGAATAGTTACCTCAACCCCGACAGCGTTTTTAGTGTAAGTGTGACCCAAAGTTTTTCTATTATGGAAAATTGGGGTGGAGTTATTGTAACCGATGCAGAAGCGAAAGTCTATGAAAACGAAACGTTTCTTGAAACACTTAAATACGATACTGTGCGATGGAGGTATTATGGAACCCGTAAACCTTCGGTCGGGAGAAGCTATAAAATAACAGTCGCAAGAAAAGACTTCTTGCCCATCGAAGCAACATCGGTTATCGAACCGGCTCCCGAAATATTAAAAGGCAACATCGTAAAAGACAGCATTACTGGGATTACCAGTGCAACCATCACATTTAAAGATCCGCCGGGTGTGAAAAACTTTTACCGACTTGTGGTAGCCAATGTTGATGAGTTTGACGAAAAGCCTGATTGGTATGGTAACGGCGATTACGGTAGTGGGTCTCATTATATCCTTGAAACAGGAAACGGCGGCTGGTCAGGGCCCGGATGGATCTACACAAATTATTTTGTTCACATAACATCAAACGATCCAAATTTAAACGCAAGTTCCGCTATAGATTTTCTGGATGATGTTCCCGATAATATTTTTAATATTTTCAATGATGACCTGATTGACGGTAAGGAGTATTCATTAACATTTTCATTTTACCCATCCTATTATCCCGATGCTAAGAATGAAACGGTTATCTACCTTCAGGCAATTACAGAAGGTCTCCACAAGTATTTTAAAACCTATGCGGCCCAGTATTATTACGGTAACGAAGATCTCCTGATGGAACCCATACAGGTTTATACAAATGTTAAAAACGGCGCCGGAATCCTGGGAAGTTTCAATTCGAAGAAATTCATTGTCAACATGGATAACATTGTGACAAAACCTTACGGATCTTAGATTACAAATCAGACAAAGCGTTAATACCATTTTCCAACGTTGGTTTTGAAGATAAAGAGCATCGGCGAAGCAACTAAACGCACCGTTTGTGACAGTAATCCTTCAAAAACCTTTTACTTTTGCATCTCAAATAGTAAACGATGCAAGTTAAAGTACCCTTAAAAGAATTGAATTCGCGCCTTGAGCGTTTCAGGAAACGGATGGATGAGAGCACTCCAGGCTGGGAGATCACCGTAGTGTTCAGCAAGATTAATCTCTACTATTTCACGGGAACCATGCAGGAAGCTGTCCTGTTTATTCCAAGGAATGAAGAAGCCGTTTTGTGGGTAAGGCGTAGTTTCGAGCGGGCTGTTGCCGAGTCGCTGTTCCCCGTGATTAAACCCATGGAGAGCTACCGCGATGCGGCTGCGGAGATGAAAAACCTGCCCGATACGGTTTATTTGGAGAAAGAAATTGTTCCCATTGCAATGCTGCAACGGTTTCAGAAATACTTCCCGTTTACAGTCATTGAATCGGCCGACCTGCAGATCGGTGCCGTTCGTTCCATAAAAAGCAAGTATGAACTGGCCTTGATGGAACAGTCGGGGAAAATCCACCAACGCGTTACGGAAGAGCTCGTACCGGCCATGTTGCACGAGGGGATGAGCGAGTCGGAGTTCTTTTGTGACCTATATACGGCATTGATCCGCGAAGGACACCATGGTGTGGCACGGTTTGGAATGTTCGATACCGAATCAATTCTCGGTCAGATTGCGTTTGGCGAGAGTTCCATCTATCCAACCTCGTTCAATGGTCCGGGTGGTGCGTATGGTATGAGTCCCGCTGTTCCGATCCATGGAAGCCGGAGCCGGAAATTGCACAAAGGTGACCTCGTTTTTGTGGACGTTGGTTGTGGCGTTGATGGTTATCATACCGACAAAACGATGACCTATATGTTCGGCAAATCACTGCCCGACGAAGCAATAAAAGCCCATTTACAATGCGTGGATATTCAAAACAGGATTGCTTCGATGTTGAAACCAGGGGCCATTCCTTCTGTGATTTATAACGAAATCCTTGACGGATTAAGTCCCGCTTTTCTTGATAATTTTATGGGATTCGGAACCAGAAAGGTGAAGTTCCTGGGTCATGGTATCGGATTGACAATCGATGAAATGCCGGTTATTGCCAATGGCTTTGACGAACCTATTCAGGAAGGGATGGTTTTTGCCGTTGAACCTAAAAAGGGAATTTCCGGAATCGGAATGGTAGGTATCGAGAATACCTATATCGTTACGCCAACGGGCGGAAGGAATATCACAGGAAACCATCCCGGGTTGTTGGAGGTCTGGTAAATTGGTGAACAGGGTCAAGCGATTTTTAATCGCTTTGTTTTCAGTTGACTTTATTTTTAACCGCGATTAAAAATCGCGGGACCCGATAACCCCAAATAAAAAGCGGTTGTTCTTTCGAAAGAACAACCGCTTATCTATTTTCTTTAAAAGAAATTCCGCTTAGTTTTTCTTTTTCTTCATCATGAAATAGCCGGCTGCTCCCAGTACGACAACTGCACCAACGATCAGCAGGTAAGTTGTTGAGGAACTTTTGGGTGCTTCTTCCTGGGCTGCGGCATCGTAAAATACGGGTTTCGCTGCTTTATCGGCATTCACTGAATCTTTTTTTGCTGATGGCTGGTCCTGTGCAAGCACCATGGTTAAACCGCTGAGGAAAAACACCACTACCATCGAAATCATTAAAATTGCTCTTTTCATACTTCAATTATTAAACTTATTTACTAGAATTTAAAAGTTCATCATATTTTTTGGCCACTTCGGGATTCGTTTTCCGGTACGAATCGGCAAGCGAGAGAAGGGCGGGTTGATAACCGGGATAAAGCGTCAGGCAGGTTTTCAATAAACCTCTTGCTCTTTCAATGTCTTTATCCATCAGTAACCGCGACAGGCTCACATAGGCTTCAAAATATTTCCGGTTGCAGCCAATCAGTGTTTCGAAATACCTGATTGCCTCGCCGGGATTGTTTTGCAGGACTGCAATATTCCCAAGATACATTAAAACAGGTTCGTAACCAGGGTTGATTTTCAAAGCCGACTGAAGGATAATCCGGGCACTGTCAACTTTCCCTTCCTTTACAAGTGCGGTGGCAAAATTATAAAAGATTAATTCATCCTGTGCATTAATTTTAAGGGCATCTTCAAAAAATGGTATTGCCCCGGCTGTATTCCCCCTTTTCAATGCGTCATATCCTTGCAAATCGCTTTTAGTTGTTCTTTTGAGGACCGCGCAAACAGGAACCTCGTCGGCATAAATGACGTGAATCGCGTTTTTTGGTGGCCAGATCTTGTTTTTTAACTGATTGGGCGGAATATAACTGTTGGCCACAATCATATAATCCCAGTCGGCCTGGCTTCTTTGATCGTACTGGCAATAGAATGTTTTCACTTTGGGGTGATCACGAAAATACCAGTTGACAGGGAAGTTACCCGCAATCTTCAGGGTGTCGTCCTGTTTGTTATTCTTCAGATCGTTAATGAGCCATTCCGATCCCTGTCGCATCGTATGGTAATAGTAATCGGTTTCATAATTTCCATAGGCTCCTTTCAGTCCGCCCACGAATTGATTGTAATACAAATAATAAAAAGGGTGGTTCTGCACCATGAACTTAACCGGGTGAATCGATAAAAGAACCATGCCCGCAACTGCCGCGAAGACAAGGAATTTTTTCTTTAGTAATTTGAGCAGCGCCGAAAAACCAACGGCAGCCAGCAGGATAATTACCGGGTAGACAAACAGGAAATGGCGCCACGATCCGTAAAGATTCGATTCTTCCCAGATGACGAAGATGATGGGAAACAGAATTGCGAAGACAAGGAATCCGTATTTGAGCAGGTTGTCCGGGTTAATGATTTTTTTGAATAAAACGGTAAAAGCGGCAAGTCCGGTAAATACGATGATCGGAATGGTGATCGCCATGTATTTTGGCAGGTAATACCAGGGCATTAAATCCGACCACTCCATCTTTCCTTCGAAAAGCTGCATGAGCGTGGTTGGAAACCGGGTCATCACCACGTACGATTTCCAGACATTTGTGATGGGATTTAGTTGGGCATATGGCCATAAAAGGAGGCTGAGCAGCCAGGCGGCTATCGAAATCAACAGCGCCCGGACGAGCCTTTTCCGAAATAAAACGGAATCAAATTGGTTATTCTTATGGTACTTATAAAGAAAGCAAAGTAACAGGAAGAAGAAAAAGTAGCAGATCAGGAGCAATCCTCCGGGCCGTATACTGATCGAAAAGGCAATGCTAACAGTCAATAAAATAGCGTCGCGGACTTTGCTTTTGTTTTCATTGAAAAGAAATCTTTGGGTAAAAAAGAGTGCCGAGATATAGCTTAGCGCAAAAGGAATATCTTTCAGGTTGTTTTGTGCATGACCAAGGAAAGTGGGGGAGAGGGCGAACAACAAAATCACCAATATTCCCGCGCCATACCCTGCCAGCCAGACTGCAAAAAGGGCGGTGATGATGACTGTGAGCCATCCGGCCAACGAATTCGCGATATGCCGGAAGAGAAAAATATCGTCGATATTCAGCCACCTTGTTAAAATTGTGGTGGCATTATCGAACGACTGACCGTAGTATTTAAGATGTGTGTGTGGGGTGTTAAGCGCTGCAGTATCCTTTCCCAACGATGCGAAATAATCATAAACATAGACCGATTGGGTGTAATGGAGGTGTTCGTCGCCCGATATTCCCGAGTCCATACCACCTTTTACCATCAGGAGAAGCAGCAATCCGGCAACCGTATAGAAAATATATTTGAGCCGTTTGTCATCCATTATTTTTCCGGATTCCCATCGTAGAATTTCTGAACGAAATAGAGCGGCCGGTTTTGCGATTCCTTGTAAATCCGGTAAACATACTCACCAACAACTCCCAGCGAAATCAACTGGATCGATCCGAGGAAATAGATGCTCAGCATCGTGGATGACCAGCCAATTATAGCAAAACCAAATGCTTTGGCAATCAATACATAGAATCCGGCACACATGAACACAATGGTTCCGGTCAGTCCAAGGTATAAACACAACCGGATTGGAAATCTCGAGAAGGCAAATATGGCATCAGCTGCCAATAAAAACAGTTTGGAAAGACTCATTTTGGGCTCGCCTTCCGATCGCTCATCCCTCACGTAGTCGACATACCCCTGCCTGAATCCGATAAAGCTACGGAGGCCGGGTAAGTAACGGACCGTTTCCTTCATTCTCAACAATGCGTCAACGGCTGCGCGTTTCATCATCGAAAAGTTGCCAGTATTTTCCATGTTTTGGAGAACGGAAACATTTTTGAACAAAAGATGAAAGAGAAAAGTGAAGAAAACCCTACGGTTTTTTCCTTTTTGTCCGCTTCGCTTTCCGCTGATTACATCGAAGTTTTCTTCGCTGATTTTGCGGTACATTTCGCCAAACAGCTCCGGCGGATCCTGTAAATCGCCATCCATCATGCCTACAATGTCGCCAGTGGAATATTCAAGTCCGGCTGTAAAGGCCGCCTGGTGGCCAAAATTATTCGAAAGTGATAATACCTTGATCCTGGGATATTTCTTTTGCAGGTTGAGAAGAAGATTCAGACTTTGATCTTTACTTCCATCGTCAACAAATATGATCTCGTAATCCTGGATAAACGCTTCGAGTGCCGAAACAGTCCGTTGGACCAGATCGTTGATCAAACCTTCTTCGTTGTAGACTGGAATTACGATGGAGAGCATATTACTGAAATTTTTTGTGGCAGTCGAGGCTGGCTATTACGTGTAAATTTACTATAAATCTTTTAAACCAGGTGTTCTTTGTAAATGGAAGCCCATGGTTCTCTCATCCTTCGGGTGAGCATGCCATTGGCTAAATCGTTGTTAATGAATTTTTCAGTTGCGGGATCCCAGTCGAGATCTTGCTGCAGTTTCATTGCGATATTGCCAAGGTGCGACATCGTGATGGAGCGGTGTCCGATCTCTGCGGGGGCAATTGTCTCTTTCCGGGAAATCACGCAGTCGATAAAGTTCCGGAAATGGTTATCGCTTTTGTACAGGTGGATTTCAGAAGGGGCGATCACGGTGTCTTTAAGATTTTCAGGGAAAACCTGGTGATTTCCGCGGTTGGCTTTGGCCCATCCTTCTGTTCCGTGAAAAGTAACTCCGCCGGGAACCTTATCCGATATAATAAGTTTAACGCCGTTGGCATAGATGCATTCGAAATAGTATTCGGTGGCCGTATTCCAAACCGGATGAACAGCCCACGTTGCTTTCGCGTTTTGAATTTTTACCGGACCTGTATATTCGGTTCCCATTCCCCATTGGGCAATGTCGGGATGATGCCCGCCCCAGTCGGTTACTTGTCCGCCCGAATAATCGAGTACCCAGCGGAAGTTGACATGGGTGCGTGCCGGACAATAGGGCGCATCGGGAGCTGGTCCAAGCCAGGTGTTGTAGTCGAATCCTTCAGGAACCGGAATTGTATCGGTAAGATGACCTGTTTTTCCGTAGTCGGGTGTTCCGGAAGGAAGACCGCACTCAACGGTTTGCAGCTTGCCGATTCTGCCATTTCTCACGAGTTCGCAAACACGCCTGAAGTTTTCATCGGAGCGTTGCTGGCTCCCGGTTTGAAAAATTACACCGTATTTCTTCACCGCATTGGCCATTGCTCTTCCTTCAGGAATGGTTAATGCGAGGGGTTTCTGACAGTAAATATCTTTACCTGCTTTGGCTGCCATGAGTACAGGAATCGAATGCCAATGATCGGGGATCACCACTTCAACAGCATCAATATCTTTTCGCGCAATAACCTCCCTGAAATCTTCTAATCCAAGACAACCCGAGTATTTCTTCCCTGTTAATTGCGAATAAAATTCGTTGACCAAATTGATTCCTACTTCCCTTCCACCAGGTTTACCATCCCAATATCCGGTGCTTTGTTTGTTTACGTCGCAAATAGTGGTGATCTGAACCCGCTTGTCTGTTACAAAATCGCGGATGTCATTCATTGCCTGGTTTCCTGAACCGATAAATGCGAGGTTGATCCGGTCGGATGGAGCCGTATGACCGTTTTTTCCGCGGGCACAAGCTGAAATAATCGTAGGCACAGCAATTGCTCCGGCAGCAACCGCAGTGGAAAGTTTAATAAATCCACGTCTGTTAAGATTCTTCATAACACTGGAATTTAATTGGCATTATTGGGGATGTTCATTAAATGATTAGGGACGTTACTTGCAACGTCCCTAATCTTGAATCTTTTATTTGGTCGGTTGCATTCGTGCCAAAGCAAATTCTGCGGCATCTTTCAGCCCGGCATTTTTTGCCAATTCTTTAATGGCGGGTATGCAAAGATCGGAGCCCATCCAGCTCAGTTCGCCAAGGATTAACTTTTTGGAGTCATCGGTTGCTTCTTTACTTTCGAGTACCTTGATCATGAGCTTTTCGAATTGCTGATAATCCTGAGCTGTTTTGGCCTCGTTGCGGATCCTGCTTTGCAAATCAGCGAAATATTTGGTGCTTTTCGTGATATCATACTTTTCGATCATCGCCATATCATCAGCGAGTGTCAATTCCTTAAATCCTGTTCTAATAGAAACCCCGGCAGCATTTGGAAAATCGTATGGTATTTTTTGGGTAACTTTTCCCGAAGCAGCCCACTCGGCTCCCCGTTGGAACGTCACAATAAAACCAGCACATTCCATCGCCGGACCACCACCCTCATCGGCATGGCCAAGAACAGTATGGAAGATGCGCCCTTTGCCATAACTGATTGTCATCAACATTGGCTCGTCGCGACCGGAGCCGCCACCCGTTGTATCTGCATAAGCCGTTGCAAGGATTTCCATATTTTTAGCAGGTCCGCGCAGCTGACTGTAAAGTTCGTCATTACCATGCATCCAGTGAATGGGTAATCCTTTGGTGACCGGATGTTCGGCGTTCCGGATTTTCACTTCGAACTCATGTCTTTTGGCATGCGATCCACCCCGGCCAGCCGTTGTGTCGATGACCATTGAATCATTTTTGAAATAGACATACGGGCCGTCTTTTTCAGACCGGTTTCCCCAACCGCCTAATCCGCACATCAGGTTAAATTCCTTCCATTCAGGAAAAGAGTTATTCGCACCATGGTAAACAACCACGCCGCCGCCATTATTGACGTAGTCGGCAAAGGCAGTTTTGGTTTTATCGGACCATGATTCTCCGTTATAGTCGATAACCACAACGTTATATTTCGAGAAATCGGGATTAAAGGTGCTCATATCACCCCCTTTTTCGGGCGTTTTTACAATCTCTGCAGTGAAAAGACCGGTTTGTTCGAGCAATTGTTTTAACACGGGTGAACTGGCTTTCCAGTTATGATTATTTTGCCCTGTGACAATTAATGCCTTGTATTCCGCACTTTTCTGACAGGCATTAAATGTGGCGAGTAATCCGGCAAAAACTAATACTAAAATATATTGTTTCTTCATTTGATTCTCAGATTAAATAGTTGGTACACTCCAAGGTTGACGGTAGGGGCGAGTCAATAAACGACTTGCAACCGGATTTCCAATAATCTCCTGTTTTTCAGGATCCCATTGAATCTTCTGCCCGGTGGTCATGGCGATTTCGCCCAACAGGCCAACAGTGATCGAACGATGAGCAATCTCAACGGGTGCTACCGTTTCTTTTCTCGATTTAACACATTCGAGGAAGTTGCCGATATGGTTATCGCTTTTATACAGGTGGATTTCGTTTTCGCCGATAACTTCTGCCAGAATCTTTGGATCGGAAGCCAATAACACATTGCCACGGTCGACGTGGATCCAACCTTTTTCACCGTACCAAGTGGCGCCCATTCCCATTCGAAGACGGGAAGCATTCGCTACCCGCATCTCAATACCATTGGCATACTTACAGTTAAAATCATATTCAACCGGAGCATTGTAAATTCCATCTCTTGGGTAAACGCCTTCGCCAGCAATCTCAACCGGGCCGGAACGTTCCATTCCAAATCCCCATTGTGCGATATCAATATGATGGCCGGTCCAGTCTGTCAGTTGTCCTCCCGAATAATCGAGAATCCAGCGCCAGTTCCAATGACTCACACCACGGTAAGGAACTTTAGGTGCCGGTCCAAGCCACATTTCCCAATTCAATTCGGCCGGTACTTCCATAACCGGGGGAGTCCCAATTCCTCTGCCACCATCAGGCAAACCAACTTCAACACGGGTTAATTTTCCGATCCTGCCATTGACGGCCAGTTCGGCGCCGCGTCGGAAATTTTCCAGTGAACGTTGCCAGCTGCCGGTTTGCCATACAATATTGTTGTTTTTAACGGCACTTACGATTGCTTTACTGTCGTTGATTGTGCGGGCAAGCGGTTTTTCACCATAGACGTCCAGCTTCTTATTGGCTGCTGCAGAATAAATAAGACCGTGCCAGTGATCGGGTAATGCAATAGAAACTGCGTCAAGTTTTTCTTTTTCAAGAAATTCACGGTAATCACCATAGGTACGGCAATCACTGTTTTTATTAATTTGGTCAATCAGTCCTTTGGCATTTGCTGCATGTGAAGTATCAACATCGCAAACTGCAACAAACTGCAACTCCTTCACTCGTCCTAAAAAGCCTTTTAAATTGCCGGTTCCCTGCGATCCGGTTCCAATAGCTCCCATTACAATTCTGTCACTGGGTGGAAGTTTTCCCCCTAAACCCATTGCAGTTGAAGGAATAATCTGTGGGAGTATCACTGCACCCGCGACGGCGGCAGCTGATCGTGTCAGAAAATCCCTCCTTGTTGTTTTGTCAGACATAGTGTTTAATTTTGGTTTGTATAAAAGGTGTTGAGTGTTATATTTTCACTGAAGTTCCGGGGATTGGTGTTTCGAAAACCATATCTACAGGTCCGAATTCGATTTTGGTTGGTCCCAGATCCATATCCGATTTCATGATGGCATCCCAGGTAACTGACTGTCCGGTATAGGCAGCTGTGCGACCCATGATTGCTGTAAGTGTTGATAAAGCAGTACGTTCGGCTTCATTTACATATTTGCCTGTTCTGATGGCATACACAAGGTGCATATGTTCCTGGACGTAAGCCGGGATTTTTAGCTGGTTCATCGGATTGCCATTCTCATCTTTCGGATATTCGAACTGCCATTTTATGCTGCCATCCAAATTCCAGATCGTATTAATACAATTGGTATATCCAAGCGTGCCATTGATGATTTCACCGGTTCCATTGGCGCAGCTATCAATTTGGCGACACATGCTATGCGAACTGACGCCATTTCCGTAATCGAAATCGATGCTGAAAAAATCGTACTGATCGCCTGTTACCCTGCGCGCACGTCCGCCATAGCCGACTGCCTTTTCAGGAGTTTTACCCATGAACCAATTGATTACGTCGATGTTGTGAACGTGTGTGTCGAGAATGTGGTCGCCGCAAAGCCAGCAAAAGTTATTCCAGTTGCGGATCATGTATTCCATATCGTTCCAACCCTCTTCGCGCGTGCGAAACCAGACGTGTTCCTGGTTCCAGAATGCTTTGGCCGAAGTTAACTTCCCGATTGCACCACCGGCAACCTGTTTGTAGGTTTCGATATAATCTTCCTGGTGACGACGTTGCGTTCCAGTCACGACACAAAGTCCGAGTGCTTCGGCTTTTTTGGCGGTGGCAATCATTAAACGGGCGCCGACCGGATCAACACATACCGGCTTTTCGAGAAAGACGTGTTTTTTATTGGTGACTGCTTCCAGAAAATGTTCGGGGCGAAATTGTGGCGGAGTTGCCAGGATAACCACATCAATATCGGTTATGGCCATCAGCTTTTTGTAAGCATCAAAACCCACAAAGCAGTTTTCAGCAGGGATAGGTAGGTTGAATCCTGCAAATCGTGCACTGCAACTATCGACTTTATCCTGGAATACATCGGCCAGCGCGATGATCTCAAGGTCGGGACCGGCGCTGATGAAATTAATGGCGGCACCTGTTCCGCGATTTCCACAACCGACGAGTCCAGCGCGTAATTTTTTCCCTTTTGGGGCACCTTTAAGGATGGGTGGAAGTCCTAATGCTTCATTATTGATTTCCTTTTTACAGGAGGAAAGGATGGCTCCGGCACTTGCAATTCCTATTCCGGCCAATGCGCCGGCGCCTAAAAACTTCCTTCTATTGATATTTCTTGAATTGTTTTCCATGATGCTATTCTTTTTAACCCCAACCTATAAGGTTGATATATTTTCTTTAGGTACTATTCAAATTTACTATTGTATGCTGTCTGCCTCACAAACCACCCTAAACCCGTTATCGATGCAGTCGGAATACCACCACACACTTTTGGGCATCTGAGGATCGGTAACCAGCCATGCCTTTGATTTGGTAAAGTCTCTTGAAGCACTTCTGACATCCTTGGCGTCACTCTTAAAGGAACCTCCTCTAAGCACATGTTCCTGACCAGATTCGGGGCCTTTCGGATCCACCATTTCGCCAACGGCTGTTTTATAAGCATTTGGGGCATAATAGTCGGAGCAGAATTCAGCAACATTACCAAGCATATTTTTCAATCCAAAAGGGTTTTCCTTAACCTCGGATGGATCTTTCGTTTTTGAAGAGCTGTTTTCAGCGTAAACTATGCGGGAAGCGATCGTTGTCGTATCTGAACCGAATATTTTCTTAAATAGCCCTTTTGATGTGAATTTTCTGGGATCACCATCAAAGAAATAGGGGGTTGTTGTATTTCCGCGACAAGCATATTCCCATTCAGCTTCGGTAGGTAACCGATATTTTTTACCCGTGACTTTCGAAAGCCACTCACAATATACATTTGCTGCTTTCCACGACATCGTGATTGCCGGGCGTGTTCCTTTGCCC
>JANYLE010000195.1 GCA_025363795.1 Mariniphaga sp.
CCGCCGCTGCCACACTTGTCCCCGAACCCTTGAAACAGCAGCTCAGGATCGGCGGAATCATGGTTATTCCTGTGGGAAAAAGGGACCATCAGATTATGAAAGTCATCACCCGACTCTCAGAGACAGAATATTCCGAAGAAAACAAGGGTGGATTCATATTCGTACCGCTGCTTTCAGGGTTATCAGATGAATAAGTATTTAAATAGTCAGCCAACGGTAAGAAATAACACTAGAATCAACAGCCCCGGAGTGGGCTGAATATTTCTTATTGAAGTTCAACCACTTCGTATCTTGTTTAATTTAGATGTTCGATCCGTGAGTTATCACCCTGGTTTAATGATATTTAACTACTAAGTGGCATTATATTTTAACTCTTAAATTGAATTATTCATATGAAATCGACATGATTGTAAAATCACAAACCGAAATGAATATTTCCTCATGGCGATTCCATCTGACATTTAATAAACAAATTATTTACAGATGAAAACAACTCTGGCGGTATTTCTACTGATTTTTTCAGTAAATTTTTTAATGGCACAAACAATGCCTGAAGCATTTCTTGGATTACTACCGAATCCTCCGGGAGGTATATGCAACGAAGGTGAAAATGATGCTAAGTCTGATTTTATACTGAAGGTCGGAGAAGTACATGACAAATTGCAGGAGGAGATCTCGCGCCGGCGTGATGAGATTGAAGATAAAGTGGATAAAAACAAAGGGAAAATGCAGGAAAATGCAATGGCACGAACCGGCGTATCGCCAGAATTGATGCAGCAGATGATGGCATTGGAAAAACAAAGCAAGGGTGCTACAGGCGATCAGGCAAAAGCTTATAAAGCACAAAAAAAAGCCCTGGCCGATCAAATGATTCAGCAAAGTTCGAACATTTCGATGGGCGAAATTGAAAACCTGAAAAAAATGGACAAAGCCGGAAAAACTGCCTGGGCTACCGCTTATGCCACGGAGAAAAAAGCGGAGGTGATGGCTGATCCACAAGCCTATCAACAGAAAACGGCTTCAGATATGAAAGATTATAAACTAATGCAAAAACAAAAGCAATTAGCCGATAGCCTTGGCGCACAGTCTACAAAATACATGAAGCAGTTTCAGGACCTGGAAAACGACAAAGATGCACAGGCACTATTAACTCAAATTGACGAAATGGAGGCCAAATTGGATGAAGAGTATAAGAAAGAGAACAGGCCGAATGATAATGCAATAAAGTCTCTAAATAGTTCAATCAGAAATTTACAGATTAGTTATTGCAACCTGCAAAGCCCGAAGTATCTGGACATTTTGTCGAAATACAAAAGCTTTACACAATCCTCCATAGCTTCTTATTACCGTCTCGAGAAGCTTACCAACCAGGTTAATGCCACTCAAACCGGGGTTGATCTGACTACCGAACCCGGAATGATGGGTCTTCAGCAAGTCGGAGCTTATCTTAGCAAGTTAAGCGATGTTTACCGCTACAATCATATCAGTCCCAAATATGTATATATCGGAGCAGAATAGCTTAGATAGATCGATAAACTGAGTTCATTTATTCAATACAATCCAAATGAAGCAAATCCAAATTCTGTTTCTGTTTCTGGTTGTTTGCGTGTCGGCTGTGTCGCAGAATACGGGCAATGATGCAGCTTCCATTCGTGCCCAAATGTCTGATATACGGAAAAAAACCAATTGGAGCGATCCTGCAGCTGCCAAAAGCGCCAATGAAAAGATTGAAGCATTGTCGGCTAAACTTACACAGGCCATTCGCAACAGCAAACCACAAACCCTGCCTCCGGGAAGTGAAGGCATAAAACCAGAGGAAGCAGCTAAAATTCAACAGGAAAACGATGATTATGGGAATAAGTTGTGGAAACAGATGATGAAGATAGTTCGTGATGGAGGAAAAGGCCAATGGGATTTGGCAGAACCGCTGAGGAAAGAGATTGTTGAGGAGTATAAGGAAGACGAAAATCCTGCAGTAAAAAATCCGGAATGGTTTAAGTCAATGTCCTACCTCCTCATTAACCTGTCGTTGCCACAGGTGCAGGTAATCATCGATCAGATGCCAATGTACAAGGGAATTAAAACGCTCATTATTACGACCGAAAAACCTGTGGTAAATCCGGATCTTTTAAAGATATTAAAAAATGCGCTGGGTTATCCACTCGAAGACCTTTATATCATCAACTTTGGCCCTATGCTAAAAAGCCTCCCGTCTGCAGTTGGCGATTTCCCTAAACTTAAAACACTTGCGATATATAACAATGGACTGATCAGTCTTCCGGCTTCAGTTACACAGCTTGCAGGTCTTTCATCTTTGCAAGTTCAGGACAACCCTATAAATACCCTGATGCCAACTGTAAGTACCCTGAAAAATCTCAAAGAATTGGGGATTTCCCTCACAAAGCTTTCTGAAAATGAAATTTCCCTGATACAAAAGACATTGCCCGAATGTAAAATCACACGACAATGAAACAAATCTACTTTATTATTGCAATTGCGTTGTTTACAGGATTATCATCGTATGCTCAAAAGCCTGGCTTCTTTGTAAAATGTACTGAAGCAAAGGGAGACGAAGCCTCAAAATATGTCATGAATTTTGAAAGACTCATGGCTACAGACCTTTCCGAAGCTTTCCACTGCGCCACAGTAAATGCAAATTTCAGTTTGCTTAACAGATTGAAATGGGAAAAAGAGTACCAACTAAATGGAGGAGATGCCGATTTTAATGTCTGTTCCTATTTAAAATGCGATTACATGGTTTCATTAAGAATGATTGAAGTCAACTCAAATTTGCTTCAGGTTTCGGCCAGATGTATCGATTACAAAAATAAAATGAATATAATGGCTGATGCCAATGTCAATTTTACTACGGTGATGGACTATGCCGGGTTTGCGACAGCCTGTAAGGAGATTTCGAATAAATTGATTAAAGAACTGGGCAAATACGAAATCTGCGCTTTCACCGGCCCGGTTGCAATAACCATCAGTTCAGACCTTGATTCAACCAATATTGAAGATTATGGAGTTTTCTGCAATCAGATGGATCAAAGGTACCATAAGGAAACTATGATCAAGAATCATACCTTCAGTGATTGGAAACTTGAGCGAAAAGGCATTCCATGGACCGATGGAACGATGACTTTTTACACCGATGAAATGTCGAAAACCGTGGAAGAAGATGGATGCCACAAATGCAAAACAGGAAAGCGTGAAGGCGGACTTGTCACTACCCTGACAAGTTCGATGAAGGTAAAAGGCACCGGTATTTCGCACGATAGTCAATTTCAGGGGAAAAAGCAGGATGATACCCGAATTGAACTCCAGTTTCTGGAAAGCGACAAATACCTCGTGATTGCCAAAGGAACTTCACAGCCTGTTACAGGAGAAGACAAAATGGTGAGCCAGGCCGAAGGAACCTGCGACAACCAACCACAGGAAACCAAGCTATTGCCAAGAGATATCAGAATTCCGCTACGGGTAATCTTTGGACCCTACGATGGCAAAGCAACAGATAAACTTCTTCAGCAAAAGGACACCAAAGAAGTAAAAAATCCGGTGACCAATGAAAAACAAACCATTACGATCGATTTTACATTAAATCAAAAGGATCATTAAAACGTGTCTGTTGGTGCATATTTTAAAATTCAGGAAATGAAAAAGTCAGTGTCCTGCATGGTCTTTTTTTATCTTTTTCTGTTTGGTTTATTCGCTCAGGATAATATTCTGCTGAAAGAAAAGCCTGGCGCATTTAAAATAACGTATGGTACACTTAATGGCCAGGGGCCGGACCAATACGGGAAATCATGTGACTATACCAAAGCCGAGTCTGTTGCTGCTACAAAAAACCTTGTTTCTCTGGTCGATATTTTTCGCCGGAATCCGGTATTGAAAGAGATTAAGGGATTCGATGGCTATTGCTACTTGAATGGTGGCCGCTGCAGCACGAAATTCGGGTATGGTTTGCCCAGTACATCTTGCTTTTTCTTTGAAACATGGAAAATGCGAAAAGGAAAGGAAGTAAAACAAACATCTGAACCTCCTCAGTGGCGCTTTGAGGTAAATATGACCGAGAAGTTTTGCAGCACCGGTTTTAATGTAACGAATTACAGTGACGCTTATAACCCAACAAATTCTGCATTCAACGGAAAAGGGATGGATTTGGCGACTTTTGCTTTGCGAGAACTCTTTCTTCTACCGGGTGTAAAGGAAGAGGTTTGTTCCGGAATCGACCGTTACAGCGATAACCTGATCATCTTTAATCCCGAACGACCTGCTTATTGGGTGCAGGTTACCATCCGCGAAGTATTCAGGTTACTGATGGATTACTGGAAACTTAATCCTGATAAAATCGCAATGGGAACTTTGATGCCTATGCTGGAAAATGAATTTTCAAAGTTTTCAGAAACTGAAAGGGATGGATTTGCCTATTTAGGAAATCCTGAATCCGTTTCAAGAGTCGGTTCGACCAAAAACGAAACTCCGGTTATGCGCCCCAATTCTGATTACTGGAACCGAAACCTGCCTCGATCAGCGATCCAGTTCATGTGGCTCGAAATTCCCAAAAAGGAGGAGGTGAAACGTAAACTGGAAGGCTATTTAAAAGCTGACGATGGCTATTACTATGTTTATCGGCTGCTTTCTGAATTAGATGTGAATACGCTGGTTCCGGTTATTTCAAGGTAATCAGGTCAATTTTAATCATAAAACGATGAGAACTATTTTAATCATTATTTCGACACTGATAATAGGCTACGCAAGTAATTCATTTGTGTTGGCAGCGCAATTACCAAATAACAGCGCTTTTCTTAAGGATGATCCGCTAAACAGATCTATAAAGGAATATTACCCCAATGGCAAGATCATGAGAGAATATACCTTGAAGGATGGGAAGATTGATGGTTCGTACAAGTTTTACAATCGACTGGGGAAGCTGGTATCTGACCAATACTATAAAGATGGTGTACCCGACGGGTACCTGAGAAACTATTACGAAAATGGTCAGGTAAAAGCCGAAATGAACATGAAAGGAGCGAATATTTCAGGTCCTTCAAAAGAATATGATGAAGATGGGACACTTAGGAAAGAGAGCATGGTCTCGGGCGAGGCACCTGAGATTTCGAGCCAGACCACGATTTATTACAAAGACGGTAAAATTCAGTCTAAAATTACAATTTCGCAAGGAAAGTTTGTCTATTCAATCACTTACGATAAACAAGGTCGTGTGACCTATGAAGATAAGCCTAGCCAAAGTACTTCTTACTGGTACGAAGAAGCAACCGGTAAAAAACATGTGAGTATCAACGGCGTTGAACAAAAATGAATTAGGCAATTCTAAAAAATCAAATACGATGTGTAATAAAATCAAATCATTGCTTCTGATAGTTGGGCTGACGGCTTTTCACCAAATCCAGGCCCAGGATTACCCCCTGATCCTCGACCATCCGGGTACTTTTAAGTTAATTGACTGGGGCGTTTATACCCATTGGAACTGTGGTTTTACAAAAGCTGAAACTACGGCCAATTATCAGAAAATTATTGGGATTACAGAAGTTGCCCGTAAGAATCCGGTTTTTACGGATCAGAAAGGATTTGACTGTGAGACCTATGTTTATTCAAAAAATTGCCCCGATAAAAATGGTTACGGAATTCCAAGTGAACTCAGTTTTGGATTTTGTGACTATTTCATGAACAAAGGGAAGGTGAGTATTTACAGAATAGAGCCACCCAGCTGGAAAGTGCAGGTAAACCATTTTAATAATTTTGCCGGTAAAGGATCCTATTCATATGATACGGCAAAACCCTCCGAAAAGCCCAAGGAGGGATTTAATTATGAAAGATGGAAGATTGCCGGGGAGAAAGTCCGTGGTTGTTTCTTTATTCCCGGATCAAAGGAAGAACTGGGAAACGGAATTGACAGGTATGACAGTGAATTGATTGTAGTGTACAATCCGGAACGGCCTTCCTATACTCTGCCGGTGAAATTTCGTGAGTTGGCTGAAGGGTTGATTGATTATTGGAGATTTCATCCTGATAAGCTTCAATCCGACATGATCACTAAAATGATGGAGGATGAATATGCAAAGTTCTCTGAATCTGAACGCGATGGATGGGCCTATAATAACACCTACGACGAACGTAGTCCTACGTTGCAAATTACGCCAACCCCAGGTCCAATGCCTGTAGTGAGGTTAAACCCGGAATACTGGAACAAAAAGCTATCCCGTTCAGCCATTCAGATACTTACCTTTTACCGCCTGTCAGATACCAAACGTTACACGAGAGAAATAGAGGAGAGGCTAAAACTAAACGCTAATGGATACAATCTCTCCCGGTTTTTGGAGGCATTGAATATTAATTCGTTTACCGGATTAATTGAAAAATAAAATGCGCTCAGACTTACAGATGAACAAACCTTCCTGAATTACCTAGGCAATCATCTGATTTTAAAAGACTAAATGAATTGATAAATTCGGAATTATTTTTGAATTAGCTAAAATTGAATTAATTTTATGGTCGATACATGAAATCAACACTAAATATCTTTGACATGAAAAAATTTAACTTAATCACATTCGTGTTATGCGTCAGTTTTATTTTGGCTAATAACATCAATGCCAGTAGCCAAGATTGGTCAGGTTGGCGAGGTACTAACAGAAACGGAACAGTCACCGGATTTGCTCAACCTTCCAAATGGCCGGCACAATTGAATAAAGTCTGGCAAATAACAATCGGTGAGGCAGATGCTTCCCCTGTCATGGAAAATAACCGGATTTATCTTCATGTAAAACAAGATACGATCGAAATGGCACTATGCCTCGATGCAGTGAAGGGCACAGAGATTTGGCGAACGAACCTGAATATTTCTCCTGTTATTACCGGCCCAGCAATAGGCCATCCCGGCCCAAGGAGTACGCCATTTATCGGGAAAGACAAACTCTATACTTTGGGAACCGGAGGAATAGTTACTTGCCTCGATGCAAAAAGCGGGAAAGTGATCTGGAAAAATGATGCTTATACCTCAGAAGTACCTCAGTTCTTCACTGCCTGTTCGCCCCTGATTTTTGGTGGAAAATGTATCGTTCAGTTAGGAGGTCATAACAAGGGAATTATCGTTGCATTTGATGCCAATTCCGGCAAAGAAAGCTGGAAACTTGAAAGTATACCATGTACCTATTCTTCTCCGGCTATAATGACGACAATGAATAATCTGATACTGGTTCAGTCGGAAACTGATCTGTGCGGTGTTTCGGCTGATGGTAAGTTGATTTGGAAAATACCAACTCCTGTACAACGTATGTTTTCAAACGCTACCTCGCCAGTTTATGACGGACAAAATCTGATCGTAACAGGACAAGGATCTGGAACAAAAGCCTATGGAATAACAAAGACCGGAGATAATTGGGAGAATAAGGAATTATGGTCAAATAAGGATCTGGGAGTTTCGTTTGCAACACCTATACTGAAAGATGGGTTTCTATTTGGTAATGAAGCCAAAAACGGGAAACTGTTTTGCATAAACGCAAAAACAGGAGAGAAATGTTGGGCAGATACGATTGCCCATAACCGATTTGCTTCAATGCTTGATTTAGGAAAGCTATTGGCTTGTCTTCCTGCAACAGGACAATTGATATTTTTCGAACCTTCAGCCAAAGGCTATGTCGAATTAGCGAAGTATAAAGTTGCTGAAACAGAGGTTTATGCCCACCCGATAATAGCCGGGGACAAAATTTTTGTAAAAGACAAAAACATGCTTACCTGCTGGTCTTTAAAATAAACCATCAATCCATTGAAACGATTTGATAGGCGATTCACTGCACTGAACATCGGCAGTGCCTTCCCATCTTTGATGTGCTTAATCGCTTTCATTTATTGGGACTTAAGGAAGCCAACAGCAGTAAATACGCTGAGTTCCAAGATCACAATTCATCATTTGTCAGGCATAAAACAGAAAAGAGATATACCGCAATGTTGCAATATATCTCTTTTTCGCTCATGACATTCAATCAACTGAATAACAAAAAATTTCAAAATAGATTACCCCTTTTTACCGGTATTAATTCCTAATAGGGTATAAAGCGGACAAAAGCTAATAAAACTTGTCAATAAAAACACGACCGCAAAAACCAATAAAACAATGGCCAATGTTCCATTTATCACCTTCGTAAAATACAGTAAAGCAATAACAACCGCAACAATAATCCGAATCGTCTTGTCGACAGCACCCATGTTCTTTTTCATACTTAAAAGTTTTAAATTATTTATATTAAGCTGTTTAGAGAACAAAGAACTGGTTAAAAAGTTTTTGGATTGATTGCTTGGCTTGTAATGAAAAGAGGGGAGGAAATCAGAAGACCCAACCTATTTATGTTGCCCGATAAAAGTATTGACTTCATTGCAAAAGAAAGATTCATCTTGCCACATAATATCGTGCCCACTGATCGGAGAAATTGCTATTTTTTTATCCTTTGTATTAATCCGATTAAATACATCTTCGTCCAATCCCTGCGGGCAAATAAAGTCATATTTACCACAAAGCAATAAGGTCGGTGTTGTTACTCTGCCAAGAACAGATGAAAATTCAGTTTTCGCCAAATCCCGATTAAAACTTGAACCGGAGGAGTATTTCAGGTTCAATAGAATAGAGGTAATTGGCCAGTCATATTTTATTGGATTCACATCGATCAAAGTTGCAAGGTTAACTTTTTTCACTTTATGAAAATAAGTTTCGGCATCAGTAGCATAGCTTTCCAATTGGACGGATTCTTCAAAAGTAAAGTTACCTGTATGCTTGTTGCAATATTCCACGATTGTCTTCCAGCTACTTACATTCCTTTTCAAATCAATTTGTTGTTGCCCGACCGTGAGTAATTTCTGTCGTGTCAACGTATCATTGAGTGGATAGTTATGGCTGCCATCCGCGAAAATCCAACCTTTCACTAAAGACTGATTATTCCCAGTAGTCATAAATGAAGCAGTTAAGAGCCCTCCAAAACTATGTCCTAAGATAAAGATGCCAGAATCTTCTCCGTATCTGTATTTTATAAGTTG
>JANYLE010000208.1 GCA_025363795.1 Mariniphaga sp.
CTGGCAGAAGTAACAACCCTCAACGACACCCTGATCGACAAGCTCACTTTAATGTCGAGATCGGAGCAATATCTTCCAAAGCAGATTGACGATGCGCTGAAGAGCGCCAATCCGGAATGGGGGTTACTACTGCTAAAGCAAGCATTATTGTATCTTCCTGAAAATAAATATCTAATTTCCAAGGCAATAAAATATTTTCTACGGATGGATCTCGGAAATAATGCACTCCCCTATCTTGATAAGAATTTCAAAAATTACAGCGAAAATTTCAATGAAATGGGGGAAGTTGCCGAACTGCTATTTAAAAAAGGGTTCTATTCACAGGCAATACCGTACTTATCCCAAACGAAAAAACTAAAACCAGCATTTAATGATCTGCAGCCAAGTCTTGCCTTATGTTGCTGGAGGACAGGTAAAAAAGATTCAGCTTTTGTACTGATGAGTGACTTATATGAAAAGAATAAAAACGCCCCAAAAATTCTTGCTTACGAGGCTGACTTCATGCTTAAAGTGCAGGAAAAAGAGAAGGCAAAATCTTTCCTGACTAAATTAAAGCAGGTTGCACCATCCGATCCAAAAGCTTCAAAGCTGTCGGGGATGATTGCAGAAGCAGAAGGAAATCAAATCGCTGCAATACCACTGTACGAAGCTGCCTTTAAAGGTGATCCAACAGATCTGGAAACCACACAAAAACTTGGTAATCTTTTACTTGAACAAAAACTTTGGAGCAAAGCCGTAATTTTATTCAGAAGTGCATTGGAAAAACATCCAAACGAATCGTTTCTACTGGAAAGGCTTGGAACCTTACTTGTCGTCTGTCCCGATCCTAAACTACGCAATATTGAAGAAGGATTGGAACTTTCGGAGCGTGCTTTTTTTCATATTACCAGTTCTGCTTCCACCTTAATATCGGCAGGAAAAATCCTTGCACAAGGTTATGCAATGCTGGGTAATTTCAAAACTGCTTCCTACTATATGAATATTACTCTTACTATAGCACGAAGTAATAATGTACCCCAGGGCTACATGGAAGGACTTTTACAGCTGGCGGATAAGATTAAGCGCGTTAGCGAAAAAAAGTAACAGGACATCAGGATATCCAACCCTGATTTTTAATTTTAGGAACCAGAAGCTTTTAAAAATAGATCGTTTTGATCCATTGCGTTAGTTGATCTGACCGATTAAAGACTATAATATTTTTATATTTGCAAGATCACACCTGTCGCATGATCAGGTTTGAGAATTTGTTGTAAAAGCTTTTATCAATTCATTTTAATCAAAACATGGAGATTTTTCTTACGGCCGGAGCCTGGATTGCATTGCTCACCCTGACTTTTCTGGAAATTGTTTTAGGGGTTGACAATGTCATCTTTATATCAATCGTCACCAATAAGCTTCCAACAGACAAGCAAAAATATGCCAGACGATTAGGCCTGGGAATTGCACTGCTGTTCAGAATCGCTCTTTTGTCCGTGATCTCATGGATGACCACGAGTATGACACAACCACTTTTCACAGTTTTCGATTTGGGATTTAGTATCCGCGAACTGATACTGATGGCAGGAGGTCTGTTTTTGCTGGCAAAAAGCACATCAGAAATCCATTCAAAGATGGAGAACCTGCATGAATCGGGGCAACCAAAGGGTGATGTAGTACTGTCGAAAGTGATCGTCCAGATTGTGATGTTGGACATTGTATTCTCTTTCGATTCCATATTGACGGCAGTCGGACTAACCAATCATCTCTCAATTATGATTCTTGCAGTTGTCATCTCCTTGTTTATCATGATATTCTTTGCTGATAAAATCAGTAAGTTCATTGCTAATCACCCCACGCTCGAGATTTTGGCGCTTTCCTTTTTAATCCTGATAGGATTTATGCTTGTACTCGAAGGTGTTCATGTTGAAGTACCCAAAGGGTATATTTACTTTGCCGTATTTTTCTCGCTGCTGGTCGAAATGGTTAATATCCGCGTGCAAAAGAAACATCATCCGGTTGTTCTGAATGAAGGAATCGAGGCCGGACTACTTGATCAAAATGATAAAAAAAAGTAAGCCACGGAATCTCCCCATGATTAAGAAATTCATTCATAAATTTTAAATAATACATTGTGAAAAACTCAGGCAGTTTTGTTAGTAAATTAATAGTTAGCTTTTTAATGGTTTGTTTGGTCTCCTTCTCCGGTTTTGGACAGGAGGAATACAAAGACCCCAAGAATAAGGCGTTGAACGAAGTATATCCGGGAGGTCAGTTTTATGAAGTGCAGAATTACGTTCAACCAAAGGGTAAAAAACCACCTAAGAATATAATTTTAATGATTGGTGACGGGATGGGACTTGCTCAGGTTTATTCGGCAATGACTGCAAATGGGGGTCACCTGTTTCTGGAAAACTTTAAAAACATAGGCTTTTCAAAAACCTATTCATCAGACAATTACATCACTGATTCAGCAGCAGGCGGAACTGCGCTATCCTCCGGAGTTAAAACTTACAATGGTGCAATTGGCGTCGATCGCGATAAAAAGCCCGTTCCAAGCATTCGTGAACTTGCCGAAAAGAAAGGACTTAAGACAGGTCTTGTCTCAACATCCGCGATCACACATGCTACTCCTGCCTCATTTTTGGCACACGTTAGTTCAAGAAGCAGTTATGAAGATATTGCTGCTGATTTTTTGAAAACTAATATTGACGTTTTTATTGGTGGCGGAGTGGATAATTTCGAAAAACGTAAGGATGGAAGAAACCTGAGTAAAGAGTTAAAGGACAAGGGATACCAGGTTTTATACAATATGCAGGATATTCAGAAAGTTAAGTCGGGGAAATTAGCCGGTCTTACTGCCCCTGAGCATAACAAACCCATGCCTGAACGGGGTGAAATGCTTGTTCCTGCAACACAAACCGCGATCAACCTGCTATCGCTAAGCAAGAAAGGCTTCTTCCTGATGGTTGAAGGCTCGGAGATTGACTTTTTGGCTCATGAGAATAAAACTCCGGGTGTGGTGCTCGAAACGCTGGATTTTGACAGAGCAGTTGGCATTGCCCTGAAATTTGCCGCTTCAAATGGCGAAACGTTGATCATTGTAACAGCCGATCATGAAACTGGCGGAATGACCATCAATGGTGGTGATTACACTTCGGGTAAAGTGATTGCCAAATATACTTCGGGCGGACACACAGGTATTGCAGTACCCGTTTATGCTTTTGGACCATGTGCTGAGCAATTTACCGGATTCATGGAAAACACCGACATCGCCAAAAGAATGATTCAACTTTTAAAAGTTGGCCAGTAATCTTAAGATGAAGCTTTTAAAGCGATAAGGAATAGTTATCTGCTATTTCACCCAATTCGAGCGGAACGGTGAAGTAAAAGGTGCTCCCTTTACCAGGTTCTGATTCCACTGTAAGTGATCCATTAAGCAATTTGGTGATTTTTAATGATATGGCTAATCCAATGCCAAGTCCGCCATATGCACGGGTTAATGTATCATCTCCCTGGCGGAAGAAATCGAAAATTACGGATAACTTCTCTTCAGGTATTCCTATGCCCGTATCTTTTATAGAATAAACCAGTTTGTTGACATCAAGGATTTTGAAGCCTACTTCGATTGTTCCTGAGCTGGTAAATTTTACAGCATTTCTGAAAAGGTGGGCAAGTACCTGATTGATTTTACTCCTGTCAGCGATGTAATATTCCAAATGACTTTCACTTTCAGGATTAAAGATCAGCTCGATCTGATCATCTTTACCTGCAGCCTGAAGAATACTTTCGAATGAAGATTTATTTTCAAGGAACTGATCCATAAGGCGAAACGATTGTTTACGCAAGCTGACCGGCGTTTCCTCCATTAATACCAGATCAAAAACATCCTCAATGATGGATAATAAATTTTGACCACTTAGCTGAATATCTTTTGCAAAGCTTTTTGCCTCTTCCAGGTCAGTCCCTGTTTTAATCAATTCGCTAAATCCAAGAATATGGTTTAATGGAGTTCTGAGTTCGTGGTTAACCGTGGCCAAAAAAGCCGATTTTAATCGGTCCGATTCCTGCGCTTGCTCTTTTGCTTTAATTAGTTCCTGCTGTGTTTTCTTCAAATCCGAAATGTCAACAAAAGCCTCCAAAAGCAATCGTTTGCCATTATATTCAATCTCCATAGCTGAACTTAGCACAGGTACGGCTGTCCCGTTTTTGCTGATCAGCTCAGATTGACGCGACTGATAATGTTTTTGGTAGGCATCAGCCGATCCTACATTGACTTCGACTTTACGACTTATTTCAGTGATAAATTTTGGTTTTTCTGAACTATACCCCAAGAGTTCAAGTGCAAATCGGTTGATTTCAATAATTTCCAAGTTTTCACCAATCAAGACGATTCCATAAGGCAGGTTTTCGAGAATGGCCTGCTCGTTA
>JANYLE010000211.1 GCA_025363795.1 Mariniphaga sp.
CCATAAAAGAATCGCGATTCGTAGCCTCGCTCCTTTAAAAGGCTAATCAACGACATTCCGTCAGGCATAGCGGTATCCAAATCAGCAAATCCGCTCTTTCCATACGGCATCGAACCAAAGACAGATGGTAAAACCTCAAAGGTTCGACCAGCTGTACTTAAAACATTCTCCCAATAAAGACTCTGATTTTCGAGTGAATCGAGAAATGGGGTAAAACTCTTCAGGTATGCTCCTTCACCACTGTAAGCCCGTCCTAAACTCTCGACGATAATGAATACAAGATTAGGTTTGACCTTCCCAATATTAAAATACTTTCCTAAAATATCCGGAGTATCATCCTTTCGAAGAAAAGGATACTCGCTGTTGACATAATTGAATGACTTTCCGGGAGAGGATACTCCCGTGTAAAAATAGGAGAATAGTGATTCTTCGGTATTTTCATCCGGGTAGACCTTTTTAAAGGTAGCCGAAAATATATGGAAAGCCTTATTTGAAACAAGATTGAACGACATCTCTGATTTAAACTTAACTGCTTCAGGTTTTGTATAATCCCTAAAAAGCAGCGAAACAATGCTCAAAAACGCGAATAATAGAGCGAAAACGATATTTGTTTTTACAAGTTTGGAATAAATAAGTAATAATACCATCAGCGCAACAACAATACACACCGAAAGCAGCGTCGTGATAGATAATGCACCACCAGCTGAAATGATATCAATGATCTCGTTAAAAGAATATCCAAACAAATCAGCACCCAACATTAAGGAAGTGGTTCCAAGGTATTGGATTAGTGCTATTTCCGTTAGGATAAAGAGAGCGATCGTTAATCCGAATAGAAAATTCGTTATACGATTCGAAATAAGAAAAAGTATTAAATACGGAAGAATAACATAGGCAGCAAGGTTTAGAAGCATCAAAATATCGTAACCAAAGCCCAACAATTCAAGTCTTAGTCCTTCCGAAGGAAATGTGATGGCATGTTTCAGATAAAAGAATTCATAAATTCTGACAAGAAACAATAGAATTAAGAATACCAGATTGATGGTCAAAAATCGCTTAATCCCTTGTATCAGCTTGTTCTTCAATACTTCTCTTCGACTAATGATTTTCATTTTTATATGATCAGCTTTTGATGAGTTGTTTAACCTTCTTTTTGTCAGCAAATCCTTTCTTCTCCATTTTTCCCCATGAAATATTTCCAATCAGATAGTGAAAATTGCCTCTAAGTGCAAACCAGACAGTTAAAGGGTGAAAGAAAAAAGGCTCAATTAAGGCGATAACGATTAGTCGCGCAACATCCCGTTTTCGTCGGTAACTTGCAAAAGTAAATTCCTCGAAAACTACCGCCCATGAAGAGTAAAATACTGAAAAAAGATAGGTGAATCCCAATAAAAGGGCGTAGAATGGCCAGTCAGGATTGCCCATTCCAATAACGAGTATAAAATAAAAAACACCTAAGAACTCAATTATGGGTCCAAACCATTCAAAGAACGTCCAGTAAGGATGGCCCAACATGCCCAGATTTCCATATTTAGGATTAAAGAAGAGTGTTTTATGTTTCAACAAAGTCTCCATTGTCCCCCGCATCCACCTGTTGCGTTGACGACCGAGGACTTTTAATTTCTCCGGGACTTCAGTCCAACACAATGGATCAGGAATATAAACAATTCGATATTTCAGTTCGTTTTCAATCATATAGCGCCTCATTCGCACGATTAGTTCCATATCTTCACCAACCGTCTTTGAGTCATATCCGCCTGCTTTAACTACAATCTCCCGATCAAAGATCCCGAAAGCTCCGGAAATAATGAGTAGCCCATTCAAACGACTCCACGCCATGCGTCCCATTAAAAATGCCCTTGTATATTCAAGTACCTGAAAACGGGCAATTATATTGGTGGGTAAATTGACCTCTACAATTTTCCCATCCCTCACTTGACAGGAATTAGCTACACGTACAACTCCACCCGTTGCGATGACACGATAACTGCTATTTTCCAAAAAAGGTTTGATCATTTTTAATATGGAGTCCTCCTCGAGAATACAGTCAACATCTATAGCCGCAAAATATTTTTTATTACTGATATTAACGCCTGCATTCAATGAATCAGCCTTGCCTCCATTCTCCTTATCGATCACGGTCAGCTTTTTATACGCTTTATTCGTCGATTTATAAACGCCCCGAACGGGCTTCGTCGGAATTACATAATTCACAATAAAATCCACCTTTTCGAGCTGATAATGAGTAATTATCTTCTCAAGAGAATCATCTTTACTTCCGTCATTGATAATGACAACCTCAAAATCAGAGTAATGGATTGATAATAAAGATCGGATATTCTCAATAATTGTATTCCCTTCATTATAAGCTGGTGCGAGAATTGTAATAGATGGAGAATAGGGAGATGGAATAATTACTGAATAGTCAACGAAACTATTCTTGCGCATATATTTGATCGTTTCAAGTCCAGACATGATTGCCATCAAAATATAGGAAGAGAAGATTGCAATGGCATAAATGAAGATGCCATTTTCGATCAGATAAACCAGTATTTTAATAATATCGTACATCAGATTCTATCGTCTTTTGCATGAATAATAATCTTTTTCAACATGGGATCTGCTTCCAGAAATAATGCTTCCAGTTTTTCCCTTCCAGGCTCGCTCAATAAAATTAACCCCTTAGCAGAAAGAATACGAATGTTTACGTCCGTTTCATTAAGAATCACCTTTTCGAAAAAAGGAATATTTAAATCGTCTGCCATCATGCTCAGCGATCGTACTATCTCTGTCCGATTGTCAAGTTCTTCTTTTGGGAAAAGTTGCTGAAGTTCACCACCAGGTGATGGCACAGCCATCTTTCCGAGTGCACAAATCGCTTCATACCTGATTCCACGGTCAGGGTTGTTGAGTTGCTGAGTTATCAAATCAAGATTATCGAATTGTTTGAAAATTCCTGACATTTTAATTGCAAAAAGCAACACACTCTGGTTCGAACTTTTAAGCCACCGGCCAAAATCGGGAATGTTTCCGATCTTTTTAAGCGAATTAAGGGTATTGAGCTGGCCCCATTCAGTCAGTTGAATTTTTGGATCATCGTAAAAACTAAGCGGATCATCTGGGTTGAGCTGAATCCAAGCCAATTGAGCCTCGATACGAAGAATCGAATTTTTTGCATTCAAATACTTAAATATTATTTGATTACCTTCTGTTATCTTCATTTGAGCCAGTTCCCGTAATCCTTTTGCTTTCACATGCCAAAACCAGCTATCGACTTTCCTGATAGAATAATTTGGCAAACCTGCCAAATTAAATAGCTCAATAAGTTTGTCTGCACTTTCGCCCATTAAGTTAGCGTGAAGTGATAATATTTCGGAGGCGAAAACTTCGCGGTTAACCCAGTCCTTTAATTCCTTCAATAAAGATTCAGGAACATGATCTGAATGATCACTGTATATCCAGTCTGTGATGAATTCCCTGTATTTATCCTGACATTCATTTTTTCTAGATTCGATATAGCCTTCCCATAAACGCCTGAATAATATTACAAATGTCAAGATAACGGCGAATGTCAAAAAAAACAAGTTTAGTAAAATGATGATCCGGATAAGAAAATTCGATTTATTATAGAATTGCTGAACCTTCTCATAATAAGTTGACCTGCTGACACTTTTTACCGGGTCAGAAAAAAGGGGCAGAAAATTACGCTTCTGAGGATTAACTAAAGACCCCGTTTGCGATGTATTAGCTGATTTCTGCAAAGTATCAGGAACCAGGTTTATTTTTTTTTCAATGACAAATTGACTAGTAGCCGTTTTTATCTTTCCACCAGATATAACAAGTCGCTGTCCTTTTATAAGAGTATCGCTTTGATTGAGGTTGTTCCATTTCCTAATCGAGTCTATATTTAAATGATATCGCTGAGAAATCTGGTAAATGGTTTCACCTTCTACAATGATATAACGCTGCCCATAAACTGGGGCACTTTCAATGCAAAGCATACTAATAAAGAGCATTATTAATACAGAAAACCTCATGGAATACTAATTGAAACGTTTAGATCGAAAATTTCAGAAACCAGACAGAGCTAATTATTCAGAAATACATTTCTTTAACCACAATAACCAATTCAGAACAAATAGCTGACACCAATATCAAAAGAGTAACGGTCACGTGTTGTGCCTTCCCTTACCTGCTCCCGGGCAAAGCCCGTACCGCAGTTGAGAAAAAAACGGGAAGCAATTTTTTGTTGATACTCAAGATTTAATTTGTTAGATTTCAGATAGTAAAGAGTTGTTGGATCATAAGCATACTGCTGTTCGTCAGGCGACATCCCGGTACCTATAATTAAAGACAAATAACTATCCGCATCGCCAAAATAACGTCTGACGGTCAGACTTACAGATTCTGACCATGCATCTTTCCCCGGCGTGAGGTATGGCCGAACAGAAAACCAGTAATTACCTAAATATTTGCCAATTGTTCCGGTGAAGATTACCACCTTATTCGAATCGAATGCAACAAAACGCTTATTATCAAAATTAAGGTACCTCATTCCAAGAGACAATTCGAAACTCGCAGGCAATTTAAAATAAGGTTCGACAGAAAGACGGGAAAATGGGAAATTCACTTTATCAGAAATTCCGGCATTGAAATACATATAGACACCTTTTGCAATCGTCGGATAGGCATCAATCTCAAACTGATGCCCGTCATTACCAAACCGCCGGGCATAATTGTAACGGAAGATAACACTTCCGAACGCAGAAGTTTTTCGCCCGATAGCAACTGATGCGAAACTCCAGGGATCAATATCACTATAGGTATAAATCCAATAATTGACGGTAAGTTTATTGATCATTTGCCCCTTTCGGATGATTAAAAGCAAATCCACAGCTGGTTTATTGGATGGATCTTTGGCCAATACCTGATTGAGCAAAATAATGGCCCTTCGTGAATCTCCTGAGTTATTTATTGCCTTGGCTTTCTTATAAAGAAAAGTATCATCATTTGGATGATAGGATAGCCCGATATCAGCATATTCAATGGCTTTCAAATAGTTATCACTGAAAAGCTCTACATCAATCAGAGCATCAACTGCATCATAATATCCGGCGCTCTGCCTGATAACTTTATTCAGAACAATCCTTGCGGAATCGTATTTTGAATCCCAGGCATAGGTTCTTCCCATCAAAACAGCCGCATCCAGGTAGGTGCTATCGCGTAATAAAATTTGACGACAAATTGTTCGGGCTGTTGGTTTACCATCATTATAGGCAAACTGGCGGGCTTTAACAAGCAGTGAAGTTAAGGAGGTAGTATCTCCGGCAGAAGAGACTTGCGCCAAAACAGGCACTTTTGAAAAGAAAAAAACCCCCACTAAAAAAAACAGACCAACCTTAAATGTAAAATTCCTGACTATTAGCATACTATCTTCTGATTAACAACCTTTTTACACGGATTGATAGTTCATTAGGACTAAAAGGTTTTGTGATATAATCATCGGCGCCCAATTTAAATGCTTCAATAATCGTATCTTCATTGCCAAGTGCTGAAAGAACAATAATGGGGACTTTTAGATGCATTTCATTTCTGATTTTATTGATGATTTCGAGTCCTCCTACAAACGGCATCAAAAGATCTGTCATGATCAGATCATAATTGGACTGATTAATCTTATCAACTGCCTGATTCCCATCAACTGCAACCTCGACCTCATAACCTTCACTCTTAAGCTTATGTTCGATTGCTTTAATCATCATAAAATCATCCTCACAAACAAGTATTTTCATAATATATTCAATTCTTAAACTTTAAGTGTATCAATATCGCCTTAAATCATTTTCCGTAATTCGCCCATGCCCATATTTATTGTTAATATCACCCTACTAATGGTAGCAGATAGATCATTTATAAGTTCACTTTCATTGGATATTTTCTCAACATCAGGAATTGCTGATAATATCCCAACAAACGTCAATTCAGGAAGAAGTTTATGAGCAACAAATTTCAATTTTTCATGATCCCCCAACATAGCATAATTCTGCATCAATATTAGCGATTCCGGACAGTTATTCAAAAAAATTCCGATAATTTCTTTTATGAAATTCTCATCACCTTCCGCCATTTCATTTAGGTAAGTCATGTCAGGTTTAGGATAATTCAAGTTGTCTGGCACAGCATCAATATAAGATCTATAATTAGCATTAGCAAAAATTTCAGACATATACACGTTATTAATAAGTTATATTCCAATCACTTTCGGCCATCAATCCCAAAATATCACGTTAAAATTATAACAATATTCTACAATTTCACCAGTTTTTTTAATTATTCATTACTAAGCAGTTTAAATAAGTAAGAATATACTTACAGCATAAGTAAGGCGAATAATAAAAATTTATTCAGTGACAAACAAGCTCAGCAGTCCTTAATTGAACCATCAATCTGTCATATCCAAATATATGCATTTGATTTACAAAACCCTATATTAATTCCAGAATTTAAAAAACCAGAATTTTTTTTACACCATTAAGAATATTGCCTCCAAAAAAAGTGTATATTAGCATCTGCTTTTTAAGCTGTATTAATTTGTAATTATTGTCTGTTTTAACAGGCTTAATATCAAAGAATATGGAAACAACTGACAGAGAAATTTTAATGGAATCAGTAGCAAGTTGTGCTAAAGAAGATGGTTGGGCTAACCTGGCTGAAGTCGGGGTTATCCTTCGCGAAAAAAAAGTTAAATACGGCAAATTGTCGAAATTCATCCAGAATTTTCCAGATGTTGTCGAAACAAAAGTTGATGAACTAAGACAACCTCCAGTAGTTTATGCCAGGATAAAATAGTATCCTTCAAAATAGCGCTTTGAATACTGTCAAGAATACCAACATTGGATAAAATTACTCATTGATCTGACTGATAAATTTTCAGCAAGGGGTGTATTTTATGAATTTCATGATTATTTTCACCATGTAGGTTCGTTCACCTAAAGAGTACAAAACGTTAACTCAATTAATAACTCCGATTAATAAAATCAGAACCTGTATTTTTCTGGAGCAGAAATATTACTTTTGTCGCTCATTAATCCGGAGGGAGCTTATCGTTAATGAAAACCCTTACTTTTGATTTTATTGTCGTTGGAAGCGGTCTGGCAGGTTTACTTGCGGCCTTTCATGCGGCTGATTATGGCACAGTTGCACTCATTTCCAAATCCGAACTTGATATCAGTAATTCTTATCACGCTCAGGGCGGAATTGCTGCTGCAATTGGCGAGGACGATCTTCCCCGTTATCACTTCGAAGATACTTTGATAGCAGGCCGCAATTTGTGCGACCACGATGCCGTTTCCCTCCTTGTCAACGAAGGTCTTGACAGGGTCAAAGAACTCATCGAAAGAGGAATGGAGTTCGA
>JANYLE010000213.1 GCA_025363795.1 Mariniphaga sp.
CGTATTACGAGCAACTGCAATACGTCGGTGATACAAGAATTCAGTCACTGATTTCGCTGTATGTTTCAGGTGACGATCGGCTTGTCAGAAACGCACTTTTAGATTATAAGGAATCAATTATTTATGAAGGGCTGACCCAAAGCCGCTATCCCTCGGCAAGTACCCAGATCATTCCTCCCTTCTCGCTTTACTGGGTAGATATGGTTCACGACTACTGGACGCTTCGCGATGATCCACAGTTTATCAAAGGATTTTTACCCGGGATAGACCAGGTTTTGGCATGGTTTGGTAACCGTATCGATCCAAAGACAGGGTTGTTGGGCAAAGTCGAATACTGGAATTTTGTGGACTGGGCAATCGAATGGCCGTGGATTGGCGAAAACAGGATTGGCGGTGTTCCAATGGGTGGCAGGATAGATGGAAATTCATCGATTCTGACGATGCAGTTTGCTTATGCAACCCAAAGAGCAGCCGAACTGTATGAATCCTTCGGTCAACCCGTGGAAGCCGCAAAATATAAACTTCAGGCACAGAAACTGACAGAAGCTGTTTATAAAAACTGTTGGGATGAGCAAAAGGGATACCTTGCAGATACGCCTGCAAAAAAGGATTTTAGTATGCATGCCCAGATTTTCGGTGTGTTGACCAATACAATACCAATTTCCAGGCAAAAAGCGTTTGTTGCGAAATTTATGGATGACAAAACGCTGATTCAGCCAACCATGTACTTTCGGTTCTACCTTACTCAGGCGCTCAAAAAAGCCGGACTGGCCGATCGCTACCTTGAAACACTGGGACTGTGGGAAAAGATGTTGCAAAATGGGTTGACCACTTTTGCCGAAAATCCCGACCCGGCCCGCTCCGACTGTCATGCCTGGAGTGCAAGTCCAAATTACGATTTTCTGGCTACGGTAGCCGGAATAAGGCCCGCGTCACCCGGTTTTAAAACGGTTAGGATTGAACCCGCATTGGGAGCGCTCAAATTCATTAAAGGGCAGTTGCCACATCCGTCAGGTCTTATCACTTTCGATTTAAAAAGGAAGGGAGCCGAAGGCATCGAAGGAACTGTTGAATTACCTGGCAGTTTGAGTGGTACTTTTATATGGAAAGGAAAATCGGTCAGCTTAAAAGGGAAAACGGCCATTCATCTGTAGACGGATTTGGCCGAATTTCCTACCCGTTAGAACCTGAATCAGAGATCGGATGACCCAATTTATTCAGTTCGGTCCGCCGAAGGGGTAATCTGACCGCTAAATTTTCAGTTCAACCAATCGAAGGGGTATTTTGACCGCTATTTTTTCAGTTCTGCCCGTCGAAGGAGTATTTTGACCGCTATTTTTTCAGTTCAACCCGTCGAAGGGGTATTTTCACCGCTATTTTTTCAGTTCTGACCGTCGGAGGGGTATTTTGACCGCTATTTTTTCAGTTCTGCCTGTCGAAGGGGTATTTTGACCGCTGTTTTTTCAGTTCTGCCTGTCGAAGGGGTATTTTGACCGCTGTTTTTTTAGTTCTGCCCGTCGAAGGGGTATTTTGACCGCTGTTTTTCCGCTTTGACCACTCACAGGAGTTTTTTAGGCAGATGGAATTGAGTAATCAAATGAACCTTCTTTCGTTCTCGCCATCTAAAGCCCCTTGTATTCAAACCAATCAAAAACTGCCGGCGTTTTGCTTTTAACACCATTTCCAGTGACGAATAATCCAAGGTAAACACCCGTGAATCCACCCGCGGTCTCGGTACTGATCAGGTTGGTGTCGGCTTTACCAACCACTTTGAAGTTCTGTCCGTCGGTGCTATACGAGAAGGTATAAAACAGGTCAGCTCCTTCAATACGAAGTTGAATTTTGTCGGCATTCAAGGCGATCTCTTTGGCAATATGGGTAATGCTTCCCAATTGAAACCGCAGAATAAGCTTGCCCTTCGTTTTCACCAGATCAAAATGATAACGGTCATTCATCAAAGCGGTAAGGCCCGCTTCTTCGTTTTGCGATCCGGGCCGGAATTCAAGGGAGGTAGTTGCTGAGAAGTTAATATGCTCCTGCCGGCGTCCCAGGAAGGTGGGAGAATCGATATCATTCAATGTCAGACCAGTTCCCTTCAAAACCAATTTGCTGCTTTTCGCATCAAAAAGATAGTTTTCCCTGGCGGGATTTCGCAAATAGTTCCATTCCAAACCCGGGGTTAATGTGTTAAACTCATCCCTGACCGGTTTTGCCGGAAACGGTTTCAGTGGAAGCGTTGGACAATTCATCTCAAGCGCGACACTTCCATTCCCATTGACAACAGGCCATCCATTTTGGGGCCATTGAACTGGTGCCAGGTAAGTTTCGCGACCTGTGAGGTGATTATTCCCGTTTTGCATCCTGAAAGCCAAAAATACGGCCCACCAACTTCCGTCATGTGCTTCGATCAGATCGGCATGTCCTGTTCCCTGGATCTGATTCGTCTGGGAAGATCTGTTGATATGGGTTAAAATTGGATTGGCAGGCGCTGCGTCGTATGGACCATAGATAGATTTGCTGCGGGCGATGGTTACTTTGTGACCATATTCCGTTCCACCCTCGGCGATCAGGAGATAGTAGAATCCGTCCTTTTTGTAGACATGGGGTGCTTCAGGATAACGCCCCCCGGTTCCGTTCCATACCGGCACGGGTTCCGTAATGCGCTTTCCGGTTTTAAGATCAATTTCAGAAATCACAATCCCTTCGCGTTGTTTACCATCACTAAACTGGTGGCCAACACTCATAAAATAGACTTTTCCATCCTCATCCCAGAAAATTGTCGGATCAATACCACCCTGATTAACCCAAAGTGGTTCTGACCATTCACCAGCAGGATCAGTGGTCGACACATAAAAATTACCACCACCCGAAACATTGGTGGTCACCATATAAAACCGTCCGTCATGAAAGCGGATCGTCGGGGCATAAATACCACCCGATGCACGGCACTTTTGAAGAGGAAGTTGCGAGTCGCGTGTCAGGCAATGGCCAATCTGTTCCCAGTTGACCAAATCTTTACTGTGAAAAACGGGAACTCCCGGGAAGTATTCAAAAGTTGAGGTCACCAGGTAATAATCATCACCCACACGGCACACACTCGGATCGGGATGAAAACCAGGAATCACAGGATTTCTATAAGTAATCTGGGCGGATACAGGAGAGATGGCGCTTAAGACAACGAAACATAGCACCACTAAAAGATATATTCTTCTCATTTTATTTTAGATAATAAGGATAAAATAGTTCATCAGTAAAAGGAAATTCTGATGATCAAAATTAACAATTTATAGTTTTGTTGTTAGCCGGCTTCAAGCGTCATTTCCCCTGTCCCATTATGAACAGTACTTAATAGACAAGCCATATCTCCGTCCTTGGTTATTCTTAACAAATTGGTGGCATATTCCCAAATAATAGTTGCTGACCGAAGCCATTGACTCGTCACAAAATAAGATTCTTTTTCTCTGTGTTTGTTTGCAGGTAAATCAGGATGAAACGGGCAACCGTGAAGATTTCGCCTTTAGCTTGGGTTTACAATAAAGACATAAATTAATTGAAAAGGAAACGGGTAAGGTATAAATCAAATACGACTGAAAGCATAGATCCTTTACTTGTCATCCATTGCGTCATGAAGAATTGAAAACGATTTCATCTTTGCTTCAATGTCAAACAAGTTACTTGAAATCATCAATTCATCAACGCCTGTTTCAGCAATAAACCGGGAGAGATTCTTTCGCAGGGTATCGCGGCTGCCTGTAAAAGTACAAGCCATCATACTATTGACTGCAGAATATACGGCGGGATTCCGGTAACTTTCCGGCAATAATCCCGGAGGCTGTATAGGTTTGCGTGCGTTGGTAACCAATCCAAGGAATAAAGCGATAAGGCTTGTACTCAAAAAACCTGCTTCTTCATCGGTTTCAGCAGCAATTACATTGATACAGGCCATTACATAAGGCTGTTTTAACTGTTTGGATGATCTGAAATTATTACGGTAGATATCAATCGCCATCCGGAACTGTGCTGGAGCAAAATGAGCGGCAAACGCATACGGCAATCCCATTTGTGCGGCAAGGTAGGCACTATCTATACTGGAGCCCAGTATCCACAGCGGGATATCCAAACCTTCTCCCGGGAAAGCACGTACTTTTGCAGAACTATTATCTTTGCTAAAATAAGTCTGCAATTGCTTAATATCGTCAGGAAAATCATTCGTTGTAGTCATATTATTGCGCCTCAGCGCCATCGCTGTCAACTGATCAGTTCCTGGGGCCCTGCCTAAACCCAGATCAATTCTCCCGGGATAGATCGTTTCAAGGGTTCCAAATTGTTCTGCAATAACCAAAGGGCTATGGTTAGGTAACATGATTCCTCCTGATCCAACCCTGATAGTATTTGTTTTTGAAGCAACCTGACCAATTAAAACTGCGGTTGCAGAACTTGCTATATATTCTATATTGTGATGCTCAGCCATCCAGATACGTTTGTATCCCAAAGATTCTGTGTGTTTTGCCACTGCCACTGTCCGTTCGATGGCACTGTGTAGATTTCCTCCTTCAACAACTGTCGCCAATTCCAGAACAGATAATGGTAATTTATTCATTGCGTTTTTAAGGTAATTTATTCTAAGTTTAAGAAACGATTCATTCAATGCCTATATGCTTCGGCATGTAGAACAGATTATTCATCAAAAAGGTTTTGAATTGTTTCAAAGCACCAAAGCAGACTCCAACAAGCGCGCAATTTTTCAGTTCCCGCTGATGCATTTCATATATAATCAACGATCTCACCGCAATGGATATATTCATGCGCTTCCGGCTTACAAAACTCGTTGTCCGGGATTAGAGGCAATTCCAACACAATGACGATCAGTCGATTTGCTTTAAAGGATATACAAATAGGAAAGCAGGATACACCGGAATAAAAAAGAGGTTCCAAATCAAACTTAAACTATGCAAAAAAGAGGATAACTACAATCGTAATTTCCTCTTTTTCAATGTAGCGAGAGCCGGGGATGATCCGGCGACCTCATGATTATGAATCATGCGCTCTAACCAACTGAGCTACCTCGCCAAATTTTGTGGTTTGAGGCTGCAAAGATAATAGCTTTCTGGTTTGTGGCAACCCCCTTGTTATTTTTTTTATTTTTTGTTTTCCCCATTAAAAGTAAAGTATTGATTATTCTAAATAAATGGCTATTTTGCAACTCTATAACAGGATAATCATAAACCTACGGAAAAAAGCTGCCTTACGAATGAAAGAGATTAAATTAGAATTCTTCCTTAAAACTTCACCTTCTGTATTGTTCAGTCGGATTAGCAATCCATCAGGACTTGCAGAATGGTTTGCCGACAACGTGAAAATTGAAGGCAAGATCTTTACATTCTACTGGGGAGATTCAGAACAAAAAGCCGAGATTCTTACCATGATACCAAACGAAACAATCAGCTTCCGTTGGTTAGACATGGGAGCAGGTTACGAGTTCAGATTCGATATTGTAAAAGACGAACTTACAAGCGATGTTGCACTCGTAGTTACAGACAATGTTGATGATGACGATGCCGATGATACCCGAATTCTATGGAGTTCGCAGGTGTCAAAGCTGCGACAAGCAATCGGCTCGTAGATTAACTACCCCAAATTCCAAAAAAGGTTTAACTTTGCGTTCGTTTCAGAAACCCATTGCATGAAGCGACTACATTGGTATATTATTAAGAGTTTTATCGGTCCGTTTTTTGTCACCCTCGTTATTTCCCTTTTCGTACTGTTGATGCAGTTTTTATGGGTTTATCTCGACGAGCTTGTTGGCAAAGGGTTGGATTTCAGCATAATACTAGAATTCATTGTTTACACAATGGCCATGTTGATGACCAATGCGCTGCCATTGGCAATGCTTCTGGCGTCGATTATGACATTTGGCGATCTTGGGGAAAACAACGAATTACTCGCGATGAAGGCCGCAGGTATATCCCTTTACCGGATTATGAAGCCAGTTATTGTTCTCAGCATCTTACTGAGTATCGGATCATTTTACTTTTACAATCAGGTAATACCCGTTTCCTACAAAAAACTGATTGCGCTGATGTCCAGTATCCGGCAATTGCGTCCAGAAATCATTGTAAAAGAGGGTGTCTTCTCAAACGATATAGATAACTTTTCCATTAAAGTCGGCAAAAGATCGGCAAATGGAGACATGCTTTACGATGTCATGATCTATGATCACACCGAGGACAAAGGAAATGTCACGGTTACTGTTGCAGATTCAGGGACCATGAAAATCACCAAGGACAAAAAATACATGATTCTGAACCTTTATTCTGGCCAGACTCATTCGGAAATGCAGCCCCAGGATCGCAGGAAACTGACCTTTCCTTCAAGAACTGACAAGTTCCAGAAGCAATCTTATTTTACGGTTTTGCAGGGGATGGAACTCGAACGCAAAGATGAAAGCTATTTCAGGAACCAAAACCGGGCACTTAACAATTCTCAAATTGTATATTTTGTGGATTCACTTGGAAAACAGCTGGAAAGACAAAGAATAGATAATGCATTAACGCTTACCTATATAGGTCCACTGAATGCCAGTTTATCCAAAATGGCCCGTAAAGATACTTTTCCAATGCCGAAACTAAAACTGACCCAATATACAGATGTCGATTCGGTACTGAAAAAATCATCAGCTTCGATAAGATTAAATATCATTAACGGGGCACTTAGTTCCGCACGTGGTAATGCGCGCGCAGTTCAGCAATCAGAAGAAATAATCGTTGCCAGCGTTCGAAACCTGAACCGATTTGGTATAGAGTGGCATAAAAAATATGCAACAGCTCTTGCATGCCTTGTATTTCTTTTTATCGGCGCACCTTTAGGTGCTTTAATACGAAAAGGAGGACTTGGGATGCCATTGGTAATTTCCGTATTGCTGTTTATATTTTACTGGATTATTAGCACCACAGGTGAAAAATTCTCGCGCGAAAGTGTTGCTTCTCTTTGGGAGGGCGTTTGGTTCTCAACAATTATATTTCTCCCTGCCGGAATCTTTCTTACCTATAAGGCAGCCAACGATTCTGTGGTATTGAATTTTAATTCATATATTGAATTTTTTAAGAAAATTTTTAATTCTTTTAAGAAAAAGGATAAAGAAAATGAGCAAGAACTACCAAAATAATCAGACATACAGCATCTTGCAATAATAATCATTCAATAAAAAACTGGGATTGAAATGAAGATTGCTTACTATCAAATCTTCCCCATCTTTCAAATATTTTTTAATTTTGTTTCCCCAAAAGGGTTATCCCTTTTAAAATAATTTAAGAATGAACGACATTAGACTGAATACCATTGATGAAGCGATTGAAGACCTTCGAGATGGGAAATTAATTATAGTAGTTGACGACGAGGACCGTGAAAACGAAGGCGATTTTATCGCCGCGGCCGAAAAAATCACCCCCGAAATGGTCAACTTTATGGTAACAGAGGGACGTGGATTAATCTGTGTACCAATTACTGAAGAGCGTTGCGAAGAACTCGATCTTGGAATGATGGTTGGAACGAATACCTCCCTGCATGAAACACCGTTTACAGTTTCCGTTGATGCAGTTGGTGAAGATGTTACCACAGGAATCTCGGCACACGACCGGGCAGTTACCATTCAAAGGCTTGCTGATCCTGCAACACTTCCGAACCAACTTGGCCGGCCTGGACATATTTTCCCTTTGCGTGCCAGAAGTCGCGGTGTCCTTCGCCGCGCCGGACATACAGAGGCAGCTGTTGACCTTGCCCGCCTGGCAGGTCTAAGTCCAGCCGGAGTTTTGGTTGAAATTATGAATTCAGATGGTTCGATGGCACGACTTCCTGAATTATATGAAATTGCCCAGAAATTTGGTTTAAAATTGGTCTCCATTGCCGATCTTATTGCCTATAGACTCAATAACGAGAGTCTGATCGAAAGAGGTGAAGAAGTGCAACTTCCTACATCGCATGGTAAATTCAGATTGATCCCTTTTCTACAGAAATCGAATGGTGTTGAGCATATCGCCCTAATTAAAGGAGAATGGGAACCAGAAGACACGGTTCTTGTCAGGGTTCACTCCTCCTGTGCTACAGGAGACATTTTTGGATCCCTTCGCTGCGAATGCGGGGATCAGCTTCACAAAGCGATGGAACTAATCGAAGAAGAGGGAAAAGGAGTTATTGTGTACATTCAGCAAGAAGGACGAGGCATCGGCCTGATGAATAAAATAAAAGCCTATAAACTTCAGGAACAGGGAATTGACACGGTCGACGCAAATATCCATCTTGGATTTGATCCTGATGAGCGCGATTACGGCGTTGGGGCACAAATTTTATGCAGTCTTGGCGTCCGGAAAATGCGCCTCTTAACCAATAATCCTGTGAAGCGTGTTGGATTGGAAGGATATGGCTTAAAAGTAGTTGAATCAATTCCAATTGTGATCAAACCGAATAAATACAATGAGGTGTATATGAAGACCAAACGAGACAGAATGGGTCATTCGTTGTAAATCTGATCAAACCTTTCCTTAATTGGTTTGTTAATAAAAATGCGTTGCAATTGTCATCGCCACATCGTGAATACTCCGGAAACGGAGAACCAATTAATGTTTTTGAAATGCCTGATAATATAGGATATAATAGTGACTTAATAGAAGGAGTTGATTATCACGTAACCAAAGAAGGTTACCGCATCATGACCGAAAGTTTTCTGAAAAACCGCGGCTACTGCTGCGGAAACGGCTGTAAAAACTGTCCCTATTTCCCAAAAGCAACCAAGGGAAATACCAACCTGCGCTGAATAATCAAGAAAAGTGATACTTGCATCTCAAAAACAAACCTTTTACCAATGAGTGGAAAAGATCTGCGGATTGTCTTTATGGGAACTCCTGAATTTGCTGTTGCAAGTTTGAAAGCGCTCATCGATAATGGTTATAATGTTGTTGGAGTGGTTACCGCACCCGATCGGCCCTCGGGTCGGGGACAAAAATTACACCAGTCGGATGTCAAGATATTTGCCGAAGGATGTGGATTGCCTGTATTACAACCCGAAAAATTGAAGGATGAGAATTTCCTTCATGATCTTAAAGCATTAAATGCAGACATTCAAATTATTGTTGCCTTTAGAATGCTTCCCGAGGTGGTCTGGAAAATGCCAGTAATGGGTACTTTCAATTTGCATGGTTCGTTACTTCCACATTATCGTGGAGCCGCTCCCCTCAATTGGGCCATTATCAATGGCGATCACGAAACCGGCGTAACAACTTTTCTTTTAAAACAGGAGATTGATACAGGGAACATTCTTTTCCAGGAGAAAATACAAATCGGACCGGAGATGACAATTGGAGAGCTTCATGATGCGCTGATGATTATCGGGGCAAATCTTGTTCTCAAGACCGTTGATGCGTTGGCTGACGGGAATTTCGTTCCGCAATCACAAGAATCATTGACAATAGATCCGGAGCGATTACATGCACCTAAAATATTCAAGGAGAGTTGTAAAATCGACTGGATCAAAACTGGCATCGTCATAAACAATCTTATCAGAGGATTAAGTCCTTATCCGGCAGCATGGACAAATTTCCAAAGTTCAGAAACTGAATCAGGGGTAAAAATCTTTAAAGCCTCGGTTGAACAGGCCGATCATCAATGCAAACCGGGTGACATCTCAACGGACAGCAAGAAATACCTAAAAATCGCATGTAGCGATGGTTATCTCCATATCCTTGACTTACAACTTGCCGGTAAAAAAAGGATGGAGATTAAAGAATTTCTTCGCGGTTTTCCGAACGCTGCAAAATATCGCGCGATTTAAATATTCAGTATTTAGTAGGAACTCATATTCAAAGCCATCGCCTTATCGTTCAAGTCTAACGGCTTATTTTTTTCCTCAATGAGATCTTTTGTCCCGGAACGGCCTCTTCGCCACGGGTCATTCTGTTTTTACGGTAAAGTGCATTCATCCGAATACCATACCATTGCGCAACAGACCAAAGTGATTCCCCTTGTTTTAAAACATGAAAATCGTTTCCGCGAGGTGCACTTCCCCGTTTGCTCTGAAGATATACAAGCGAACCTGGCTCAGGCATAGCACCCTTTTCAACGTCGTTGTATTTGTATATTTCCCATTCTTTAAGCGAAAATTCAGTAGCAATCTGCTCGTAAGTATCGCCCTCTTTGGCAAAGAATGCTTTAACCCCATTTCTCTTTTCTACATTCCGGGATACATATGGATTTATAGAAAAATTATCAGTCCCGCGATTCCCCTTTTGATGGGTAGCAGTGCTGCCTCCAAACTTTTCTGGACGGACATAGCCTGTCTTGCTATTGTAATACTCGTCCAATTTGTAAAGTTGAAAATCCTCAATAATTTTAATTAGTCTTGCCGGATATTGTGGATCGGTGGCATAACCAGCCTTCTTTAATCCATAAGCCCATTTTTTATAATCACTTATGCTATAATCAAATAGAAATTGATATCGCATGCTTCCGGTTAAAAACTTAGAATGATCCCTAAAAGATTCAATTGCACTACCATATTTTCTGAAACATTCGTCGTGAGTTTCGTCATCCTGCTTAATTGATGGACCAGACCACGAACTGTTACATTTGATTCCAAAGTGGTTATTTGCACCCTTTGCCAGTGGCGAATTACCATCGCCCGATTCAAAACATGCTTGTGCCATTGTTATACTTGCAGGAATATGGTATTCATTCATTTCTTGAATGGCTAACTGGGCAAACACGTCGATATATTGCTGACGCGTCATTTTTTGCGGAGACCCCCCATATACTAAACTGCTAATTCCGACAAGCAAACTAATTAAAAAGACAATTTTTGAATAATAATATCGCATGAGCAAATAATCAGGTTAAATGATTGATCTTATGACTTCAAATTGAATCTAACTGAGCGGTTTTCTACGAAAAGAGAACACTCTATCTTCGCTCTCCCCCATTTTACAATATCTGAAATAATCAGAAGGTAAAAACACATTTCTGCGATTCAATTAAGTTTCAAAATTAAAAAAATCGGGGTGATTGCCATTAAAAAATAACAGAACGAAATATATTGTACATTTGGAGGTCGTTAAACAGCAGTTCATGAAACAGATAACCCTACAGATAAATTACACGGAATATTCGGCCACTTCTCAATTGCCTGAGAATGACAATAAACTGATCATGAAAGCACGCGATGCTGCCCAAAATGCTTATGCTCCCTACTCTGGGTTTCGTGTCGGTGCAGCGGTTTTACTTCAAAACGGCGAAATTATCACAGGAAACAATCAGGAAAATGCAGCATACCCTTCGGGACTTTGTGCTGAAAGAACGGCCCTTTTTTACGCTTCAGCTCAATATCCAAAAATCCCGATCGTCGCAATTGCAATCAGCACGTTAAACGTTGCTACCTCACCG
>JANYLE010000229.1 GCA_025363795.1 Mariniphaga sp.
CCTTCTTCGAGTATTACTCGTGGGCAACCAAAATTTAGTCTGAAATAACCGTCACCTCCTGTTCCAAACATACTCCCTTTGTTGATGGCAACGCCACCTTCAATCAATCGTTTTGCCAATTCTTTCTCGCTTAGCCGATAAGCACTGAAATCAAGCCATGCTAGAAATGTAGCTTCAGGTTTCATAACTTTAACTTTTGGCATTTTTTCGGCAAGAAAAGCCTCCAAAAATTTATAGTTGCCTTCCAGGTAGCTCATTAATTGAGTCAACCAGTCGTATCCATCGCGGAAAGCAGCTTCAGCGGCAAGATTTCCAAAAATATTACCGCTGTCGATGTGGATCGTGTGCAAAACCTGTTCGTACTTCACCCTAAGTTTTTTATTGGGGATGATTACGAATGCCGATGATAGTCCTGCCACATTAAAGGTCTTGCTGGCTGCCATCAATACTGCGCTGTTCATCGCAATATCCTCTGACACCATTGAAATTGGGATGTGTTTATTTCCTGAAAAAACAAGGTCAGAATGAATTTCATCTGAGACAATCACAATACCATTTTCGAGACATATTTTGCCTAGTTCTTCAAGTTCTTCCCTCTTCCAGACCATCCCTCCCGGATTATGGGGACTGCAAAGAATTAATAGTTTGGTCTGAGGATCAATGATTTGTTTTAAATTTTCAAAATCGAACGTATACCTTCCGTCTTTAATAACCAGCGGATTCTCAATCATCTGTCTGCCTGATCCTTTTATGCTTGTGAAGAATGGGAAGTACACAGGTGGCTGGACAATAACCTTTTCGCCAGGTTCAGAAAGTGCCATAATCAGCATCGTCACGGCAGAAACAACTCCGGGGCTTGAGGTGATCATATCCTTACTGATTTTCCAGCCATGTTGCTGCTTCATCCAATTGATAATAGCTTCGTAATAACCATCCGGGCGATACGAATATGCCAGTATTTCATGATCCATCCGTTTCCGTAAAGCATCCATGATAAAGTCGGGTACACGGAAATCGGTGTCGGCAACCCAAAGTGGCAACGCTTCGCCATTCCCAAAATAAGTCTGGAGCATATCGTATTTAACGCAGTCAGTTCCGCGTCGTTCAATTATTTCATCAAAATTGTAATACTTCATTTCTTATTGTTAATTCGTTGAAATATAATATTTAAGCTGGAAGCTGCATTCTTGTGGGCTCTGCCAGTTTCAAACCGGAACCTTTTTCAACCAATTGAAATCATTCCCTTTTTCAATCTTTAATATGAAATCAAAACGGTTTGGATCGAGACAAAGTTCAAAGTCGGTAGCGGGCGACCATTCATGATTAGCCGGATCGAGTAGCCGGGCGCCATCTCCCGTACGGAGAATTTGCTTTATTTTTTCGAAGTCGGTCTCCTTATTCTGAAGTTTATCGCGTATATATTCCGCGAAAAAGGTATCCTCCTGGGTCGGGTATCGCCCTTCATAGCCCATGCAGACCAAGCTTACCTCGGCGGGATTTTTCATCCGGATATAGCGAACCACAGCATCGGCATTGACAAAACTGCCCGTGATTATTTCGTCAGCCATCGTTGCGTTGGCAATTCCTTTTGTTCCGGAACTGGTGGTCAGGATAATTGTCTTTCCGTTAAAATCTTGATTCTTTATATGTGTCGGGGAGTTCCCAAAATCGAAACCCTCGACTTTTCGCTCAAACCTTTCACCCATCATCACCGCATCTGTCAGCGTTTTTTTCAGGTTAACCGCCTCTTCCACATGTTCAACGGGGATGATTTTTACGGCTCCTGCAGCGAAAACATAACAAGCTGTGGAGAATGCGCGGAAAACATCGATCACAACGGTCAATCCTTTGGCTTTTTTTGCCCCTTCTGTGAGCTGAAGAATTTCAATTTTCATGAATTTAATTTGCTTGATGGGTGAATATGCCAATTGATGAAACTAATCTTAACTTTTGTAAATTGGCAGCGAATTTAGTGCAATTCCAAAGAAGAGCTATGATTTCTATCCGTAAAAATGAATTAACAGTTTTGCAATTTGCCAATCTGAGCCGTTTCCCCGAATTATGCCATTTTTCATCAACACGCGTTGGTGGTTGCAGTTCTGGCAATTACAATTCCTTAAATCTGGGATTTAATTCTGGAGATCTTCCGGAAAAGGTAAATGCAAACAGGCTTCTGCTTTGTGCAGCACTCGGAATTCATCCTGATCCCATCGTTTTTCCCAAACAGACCCATACGGACACAATTAAGATGATCACCTCCGGTTTCTTTGAGTTGGACAAAGTTGATCAAAAGCAGTTTCTCAACGAGACGGATGCGGTTGTCACTGATTTAAAAGGGGTTTGCGTTGCCATAAAAACGGCCGATTGCGTGCCTGTTCTGATATTTGATCCAAAACGAAATGTGATTGCTGCTGTTCATGCCGGTTGGCGTGGAACGGTGCAAAGTATTGCAACAAAAACAATTAAGCTGATGGTTGATAAATACGGATCTGAGCCTTTAGATCTTTGGGCTGGAATTGGGCCATCGATCAGTCCGGAGGTTTACGAAGTCGGGGAGGAGGTCTGGAAACAATTCAGCCCGGAATTTTATCTTGCTTCAAATCCTGACAGAGCTGACCAAAGATCACTCGATCTTTGGAGTGCCAACTATCAACAACTAATAAAAGCAGGAGTTCCTGAAGAACAGATTGAAGTCGCAAGAACCTGCACCTTTTCAGATCCGGAAAGGTTTTTCTCTGCTCGTCGCGACGGGATTAAAACAGGACGAATGGCAACCGGGATCATGATGAAGTGAATACTAGAGAGAAAATCCTTTAAATTATTCAGTATTACTAATGGTTTTGAAGTGGCAACTTGCAGCTTGCTACTGGCAACTGGCGGTTTGCACAAACAGAATATTCTTCCTAAAGTATTGAAAGATTGGTAACCTAACAATGTTTAATCGTCTGTCTGCGAAGAACCGCGAGTTGCCAGATGCTAACTGCCAAGATCTCTTTCTCTAATTCTTCTTATTCGAAAATGAATATGGGAAGCTTTCGGGCGAAGTGCCGCGTGTTTTATTCGGTGTCTTCGTCATGTCAAACTGTAATTTTCCACCCTTCATTAAGTCGCTGTGAGTGATATAGTTTTTACCATACACCTTCCCATCAAGGGTTATTTTATCAATGTAAACATTTTCTGTTTTGTTCTGCGGAGCGCTGATCTCGAATTTCTTCCCGTTTTCGAGGGTAAGTGAGACCTTTTTAAACAGCGGCGATCCGAAAGCGTATTCTCCGGTTCCGGGTGCTACAGGATAGAAGCCCATTGCTGAAAAAACATACCATGCAGATGTTTGTCCGTTGTCTTCGTCACCGCAAAGGCCATCAGGATTGGGATTATAGAGCCGGTCCATTACCTGACGAACCCAGTATTGTCCTTTCCATGGCTGACCAATGTAGTCGTAGAGATAAATAGCATGTTGAACGGGTTGATTTCCGTGCGCATATTGTCCCATGTTTGAGATCAGCATTTCGGTGATCTCATGAATCTGGACACCATAATAGGAACAGTCAAACGTAGGCGCTGCAACGAACATTTCGTCAAGACGTTGTGCCATCTTTTCGCGGCCACCCATTAAATTGGCCAAACCCTGTGGATCGTGGAATACGCACCATGTCCAGTGCCAGCTTGAACCTTCGGTAAAGGCGTCACCCCATTTGTCAGGACGGAAAGGTGACTGGAAAGTGCCATCTGCATTTTTGCCGCGCATAAAATTGACCGAGGGATCGAAAACGTTTTTGTAATTCAATGCCCGTTTTTCGAAAAGCTTAATCTCCTCCTGCGGACGGCCTAAATCTTTTGCCAGTTTAGAGATGCACCAGTCAGCAAATGAATATTCCAAAGTCCTTGCTACATTTTCATTTACGTCAACATTATAAGGAATATATCCAAGTTTGTTGTAATAATCAACGCCAAGACGACCGACAGAACTCATTGGTCCTGCATGTTGTGTATTTTTAAGAATGGCTTCATACAATTTCGAGATATCAAATCCACGGATACCTTTGAGGTAAGCATCAGCAATAATTACGGCGGAATTCGATCCAACCATACAATCGCGGTGCCCCGGACTTGCCCATTCGGGAAGCCAGCCACTCTCATTATAAGTATTCGCCATTCCTTCCATAATTTGAGCACTCAAAGATGGGTGCATCAATGTGAAATAGGGGAATACAGCGCGGAAGGTGTCCCAGAAACCATTATCGGTAAACATGTATCCTGGTAGTACCTTTCCGTTGTAAGGACTGTAGTGAACTACTTTGTTATTTGCGTCAATTTCATAAAATTTGCGTGGAAAGAGCATCGTCCGGTAAAGTGCTGTATAAAAAGTGCGATTCTGGTCTACAGTTCCGCCTTCTACTTTTACACGATCAAGTTCTTTATTCCAGGCGGCTTCTGCTTTGCTTTTGGTCTGGTCGAAAGTGCTTTGTCCAATTTCTCTGGTCAGGTTCAATTCTGCCTGTTCAGGACTGATAAAGGATGAGGCCACACGTGCATTAACGATCTCTCCTTTTTTGGTTTTAAAAGTGATTGCAGCCATTACATGTTTCCCTTCGGCAAGAGTGCTGCCTACGGTTAAAACACTGTCTTTCCAGGTTGCAACTTCAGCGAAATCTTTATCAAAGACGATCACGAAGTAATTATGAAAGTTATCAGGAACACCGCCACTGTTGTTCCGGCAGTAACCTGTGATTTTTCTTTCCGAAGCAGATATTTTCACCATTGATCCTTTATGGAAGGCATCAATCAGAATATGAGATGAATCGGATTCAGGAAATGTGAAGCGAAATTGAGCCGCGCGTTCGGTTGGTGTTATTTCTGTAACTACATCATAATTTGATAAGTAAGCCTTGTAATAGTGAGGTTTTGCAGTTTCGGCCTTATGCGAAAACCACGAAGCTCGTTTGTTTTCATCAGTAATCAGTTTTCCTGTTTCGGGGAAAAGTGAAAAGGCGGCGTAATCGTTGATCCAGGGACTTGGCTGGTGAGTCTGCTTGAATCCCCTGATTTTCACATCGTCATACATATATCCCCATCCGTTTCCGTTTTTATTGGTCTGCGGAGTCCAGAAATTCATTCCCCAAGGCAACGCAATTGCCGGATAGGTGTTTCCATTGGATAAAGCATAATCGGAATCGGTTCCCACTAAAGGATTGACATACTCTACCAAAGATCCCGTTTTACTGGCAATCTGTTGGGCATAAGTATTATGAACGAATAAAGCGAGAAC
>JANYLE010000235.1 GCA_025363795.1 Mariniphaga sp.
GCCAGTCATACTTCACAACTTTGGGATTTGATTGATCTGTACGTCCAAAATAACTGAAGGCAGAATTGTCGGCATCAAATTGCTGCACATGCGGCTGTGCGACTCCAACCAACCATACAATCTGCAAAAAAGAAACCAGCATTATGCTCTTTTTCAAAATCTTATTCATATATTTATTCTAAATATCGTTCATGAGCAAAGTAATTAAAAATATTACAATTATAGCAAACTCAATGGAAGAACCTTCCTGTTTCTCAATTGTTAAGTTACTGTAAGTTGAAATATTTGAGGGACATAAACGTCCTGTCAGATTAAGTTCTAAATTTAAAAAGCGATTATTAAATTTACACGTTGTTTGCAAATTTCTACTTTAACCGGTAGAAACGCCCCATTGTCCAGAAAAAATTCGATATGAAAAGTTTATTAAGGCAAACCTTTGAATGGACAAAAAAATGGTCAGAAAGCCGGTTTAGCCTTTTTGTTATCTTCCTGTTTTTATTTCTTGATGCGTCGGTATTTCCGCTCCCGACAACCGTCATATTTATCACGGTCTCCCTGATTCAACCCACCCGATCGTATTACAACGCATTAATGGCCGTCGCAGGGATGGTGGCAGGATCAATTGGTGGTTTTGCTATTGGACACTACCTGTGGTTACTTTCGGACGGAACCTTCTCCCAATTTGCCCGGTATTTATTTAATCATATTCCGGGGTTCACTGAAATAACCTACTATTACGCCCAGGCACTTTTCCTTAAATGGAGTTTCAGCATCTTATTCTTCACCATTGTATTACCTGTCCCTTATCTGTTTTTCTCGATAACCGCCGGTGCATTTGCCTTCAATGTTTTAGCATTTATTCTTTCAACGCTGGTTTTTCAGGGATTCCGGTTTTTTTTACTCGCGTGGCTGATCGTGAAATATGGTGAAGGGGTGAAAGTTCTCTTTAGCAGAAACCTGAAAATCATTACCCTGATTTTGGTTTTAATCATTATTATTCTCCTGATAGCCGCTAAATTTAGCTCTTAACCATTAGAAGAGTCGCAGAATTGGAGAGAAAAAGGAGAAAATCAAATAGTAAAAATAGCTGCCAAAAAAGACTTTGAATCGATCTTCAGTTCGAATGAAGTTTATATCTTTCCAACAGGTTGTTTTTGCATTCCTGCTCATTTCGAAAGTCGCAGCTTGATCCTTCGTCAATTTCTTCTAATTTTGCCGAAATTCAAATGAAGAGCAGGGAACTTATATAATATTCATTTGTAACTATTTACGGCATCTTCCCTAAATCACTATGCCGGATATAACACGAATTCCAGATTAAAACAACAAACCGGATTCGTAATTTTAGGTAATATTATCAGAACATGAGCGCGAGTAAAGGGATATTTCAGCGTACCGAGCTATTATTCGGTAAAGAAAAGATGGAAGAAATTGCCCGTAAAAAGGTGATTATTTTTGGAATTGGTGGTGTTGGCAGTTGGTGCGCTGAAAGTTTGATCCGTTCAGGCATCCGACTTCTCACGATTGTCGATTCGGACCGGATTTGCATTACAAACATCAACAGGCAATTACACGCCACAATGCAAACGGTTGGGGAAGTTAAAACTGATGCACTAAAAAAGCGGTTACTCGAAATCAATCCCGAAGCTGAAATTACAGCCATCCAAAAAATCTACAATAGTGCCAATCATGATGAATTTGATCTCGATTCGTACGATTATATCATCGATGCGATTGACAGTCTTGGAAGCAAAGTTCATTTGATCAGGATGGCCACAAGGACAAAAGCAGAACTCTTTTCATCAATGGGTGCCTCGCTTAAGCTTGATCCCACACAAATCAGGGTTGCCGAATTTTGGAAAGTGCAAGGTTGCCCGTTGGGATCAAAAATCAGGAAATACATTCGCAAAGGTGACCTACCGGCCAAACCATTTATGTGTATCTACAGTGAAGAGTTACTCGAAAACAAAGGTTCAGGATCTTCATGCGGAACTGATAAATGCCTTTGCCCCAAAGCAAAAAGTGGTGTTGGTGATCCGGATTTGGATAATCACGAATGGTGCAGTCAGAAAGCCGTGATCAATGGAACCGTTGCCCATATTACAGCAATCTACGGTTTTACGCTTGCGGGATTAGTGATCCAGCATATATACAATACCAATGCCCCGACCTGAAGGACGGGGCATTGAAACAGAGCAATAAATATTCCTTGATTATTTAAAGAAGGGCAACAATATCAGCGTGGCTGACAAGGCAATTAATACTACAACTGCTGACCAGCCGATGATATTATTCACAGGTCGGTTCACATACTTGCCCATTATCTTTTTATTATTTACCAGCAATATCATACAGACCAATACAACCGGCAACAACATACCGTTGATCACCTGGGACCACAAGGATATTAAAATAAGTGGTGCATTTGGTAAAAGGATGATTGCGGCAGAAAGCACAAGAATGCCAGTATAAAGCACATAAAATTCTTTGGCTTCGTCCCAATCTTTATCAATACCTGCCTCGAAACCAAAAGCTTCGCAAACATAGAAAGCGGTAGCCAATGGCAGAATGGTGGCTGAAAAAATTGATGCGATAAACAGTCCAAAAGCAAATACCTGTGATGCAATAGCCCCTGCCAATGGTTTCAGTGCCAGGGCTGCATCTTTCGCTTCGTTGATGACAATTCCGTTCTCATGCAAGGTTGAAGCACACGCCACAATAATGAAAAATGCAACCACAACCGTCGCCAGACAGCCTACAAAAATATCAATCAACGTATATTTGTAGTTCTTCATTTTCAGCCCTTTCTCGATAACGGACGACTGCATATAGAATTGCATCCATGGCGCAATGGTCGTACCTATAATTCCAATGATAATGGCAAGGCTTTGCGAATTAAACTCCATCTGCGGATGAATAATTGAATGGCCAATCTCACCCCAGTGTGGTTTTCCCATGATGGCCGAAACCACATACATCAACAGAGAAACACTAAATATCAAAAATATCCGTTCTGCAATCTTATAAGTCCCTTTCACCACCAGAACCCAGATCATAAACCCGACAATAGGAACCGATATATACTTGCTTATTCCGAACACCTCCATACTTCCTGCTACCCCGGCAAATTCAGTGGTGGTATTTCCAATATCAGCAATCAGCAATCCGATAAATATAAAAAACGTGATCTTGACCCCAGCGTTTTCACGAATTAAATCGGCAAGTCCTTTACCTGTAACAATACCCATCCGGGCATTCATTTCCTGGATAACAAGCAGTACAACAAATGAAGGAATCAATGTCCATAAAAGATTGTAGCCGTACATTGCACCGGCAACCGAGTAGGTGGTAATTCCGCCGGCATCGTTATCGACGCTTCCGGTAATAATTCCCGGACCCAATACAGCCAGGAAAAATCCCAGTCTGCGAAAAAATGTTTTTCTATTTTTAAACATCAGAAAACACTCCTATTTATTAGTTCTCCGTTTGTTGATCAAATCCTCCACAACGTCGCCGATGACGACCATACCCTGTAATATGTCTTTCCTATCCAGTACAGGTATTGCCAGCAAATTATATTTTGAAATAATTTCAGCGACATCATCAACCTTGTAGTAGTCGTACAAATGAACCGGCGATGGTCGCATGATCTGGCTGACTTTCACTTCAGGTAATGATAATACCAAATCGCGGAGCGAGAAGGTGGCGATCAATTCATCATTTTCATCGGTAACAAACAGGCTATATAGTTCTTCAGTTTCTGGTTTTTTATTGCGCAATTCGCTGATAATCTCCTCAACGGTATTATTTTCCTTAAAGCACAAAATTTCTGTCGACATGATGCTACCCACCGTGTTGTCGGGATATTCGAGCAACTCGCGAACCTCTTCGGATGAATCCTTCTCCATCTCGTTCAGCAGCAATTCAACCTTATCATCTTCAAGGGCATCAAAGATATCGGCAACTTCATCGGCCGGCATTTTTTCCAGTACATCGGCCACCTTCTCAATAGGAAGACTTTCGATCAGGTGAACCTGGGCTTCGGTGTTGAGTTCCTCGAGCACGTCAGCTGCCTGTTCTTCATCAAGTGCTGAAAAGACATCTGTTCGCGACTTCTTATCCAGTTCTTCAATAATATCAGCAAGATCCGAAGGATGCAGCGTTTGAAGTTTCGAGTAACTTTTCGAAAGCTTGATATTCAGATTGGAATAATCAATTGCCTCAACATCTTCCCAAAGGATGAACTTTGACGGAACTGCTTTTCCAAATAAGGAGAATACAGTTTTAAGTGGCTTTGCGATCCCTATGCGGCGTAACAGCCCTTCGATGCCAATATCGACAGCAACTACGTAAGTCCCTTCGACCAGCGAGACCAACCGAACATCGTTAACACGTACCAGCTTATGCCCATAAAGGTCAACAATTTGCTTATCGAGTACGACCTGCACCAAAAACAAATCGTTTTCGACACTTTCGTCTGTCAGCTCTATAAGCTCGCCACAGGTTACCGAAATTTTACCGGTGGCGCTTTTTGTGACCCTGAAAGATTGAAATGAATAGAATCGTGACTTATTCCCTTTTTTAAGACTGATTCCACTTACGAATGGTTTCCCGGAAGAATCAAAGGAATAATTTGAATCAATTAACAAATCTTTAACAACACCGATGGATTCACCATTGGCATTCAACACTTTTGTTCCGATTATACGGCTTAAATAAAATGTAGTG
>JANYLE010000247.1 GCA_025363795.1 Mariniphaga sp.
TTCGAAATCAAATTGTTCATTTTGGAACTCTCCACAGCATAGCCAAGACTATATATCCTGTTGCCGATATTTTCAATCATCGATGCAAGGGTAATGGCAGCTACCTTTTTTTCTACATTTTTGTCATGTGTGTAGGAGCTGATGAAATCCCGTAAGCCAATAAATGCCTGGTCTCTGGCCTGATCCTGCATAAGAAGTTTCGAAGTGTACTCACTGACGATGGTTTTACCCAATGAATCAGACAAATCAGCATTGGATTTCGCGATAAGTGTACATAGTGCTACAACATAGGGATTGTCGGACAGCGCCTCATTACTTACACCTACGATGCGGTTAGCAAAAATGTTTAGTTCTGCTGAACTTAGAATACTAACAGGTAAATCTTTCATGAAATTTAAATTTAATTGTTAAAGAAAATTAGGGTTCCGAATATGAAAGTTTGTGAATATCCTTAAAATATTTTTTTATACGATCACAAAAAAATAAGTAACAAAAAACTTAAATTATTTTTTATATAAATTTAGCGATCAGCAATAAGCCACTTATTTCCACCATAAATATCTAAAAACGACAAAAAATGAACCGTTTAAGTGACTAACGTTTGTTGGGGAACCTAATTTGCAAAATCTGACGATCCAACATTTGATGGAAACCAAAATTGGAGGAATCTGACACTCCAACATTTGTTGGGAGCTGAAATTTGCAAAATCCGATGATCCAACGTTTGTTGAGACCAAGGATTTGGAAAATCAAGCGATCCCTCGTTTGTTGGGACGCAAAATTGGAGAAATCCGGGCATTCTATGTTTGTTAGGGAACAAACCAAACCCTGATCTATTACCTTAAATTATCATGATCAATGGAACTGAAGAAAATCTGAAAATCTCAAGATAAGGATTTACGATGCCTGGCTTTGCGACGGTGGTGCTTTTCAGTACTAACCATCTTAGAAATACAAATCTTGGATTAAGCTCATCTCTTTTACAGAGGCACGAACTTATGTTGTTAACAATGTGAGACCACTCAGGTCTGCTCTCCCGTTTTTCAGAAACTCGTAGGTCATCCGATCTACCTGACAGTCAATAAACCGAATCCCTTTCAAACTCTTATTTTTAAAGAAAGTGTTTATAAGCGTTGTATTCTGGAATGTCACCTTTTTAAATGCGCAGTTTTCGAAAGAGCACTCCTCAACTTTACTTCCGAAAACGATTTCTGCAATTTGCATATCAATAAAAGAGGTTTGATTCCACACTGCATTTGTAATTGGGTTGTTTTGAAAACCGCCCGATTTGAATGCCGCTCCGGTAAAATCGGCGCCGGAGAAATCGCAGCCCATGACATAGCTCTCTGAAAATTCGGTTCCTTTCAGGGAACAATCACCAAATGAATTGTTGAGTAAGTTGGAACTTTGAATATGGCTGCCGCTGATGTCGGAACGTGAGAAGTCACAACTATCAACATTATTGCTTTTTAGAAGAAGTCCCGACATATCCGAACCGATAAACAGGCAGCGCTGCATGTTGGAAGAACTGAATTTTTCATGCAGATTTTTTAGCCCGGAAAAGTCAGCACCCGCCCAGTTCCCGCGTGACATATCCCAGCTAAGCTTTTTCTTCTGCTCTCCGGTCGGTAATTCAGCCGATTGCTTAACCAAAGAATCAACCGGTGCCATTGTAGCTACCGACTGAAAATTTTCCGAAAAATAGTTAAGGTCAACACCCAGAATTCCTGCCAGCCGGTTTAAAGTAATAATGTCTGGCAGTGATTCACCACGCTCCCACTTTCCAACCGCTTGTGGACTGATGAATAAAAGCTGAGCAAGTTGTGCCTGAGAAATATTTACTTTCTTTCGTGCTTCGGCAATTTTATTGCCAATCTTTTTATTTTCCATTTGTACCATTTTTTATTTTTTGACACAGCAAAGATATTGGCGTTCATTTCCAGATTCAAAAAAAATCAAAAACTTATAGTTGTAATTACGCTACTTGTTGTTGCTATTCAACAACTAATAGTTGTATTTATGGGAATGTAAGGTTAATCCCTTTTTATGATCGGAAAACTACCGCTTACCAGCTTGCAATCGTTAACAATTGGAATAATGGAACAGCGTTTTTGTTTTGTACGCCGGGCAACACTTGAGTAAATTTCCTTGTTACCTTCAAAACAAAAATTCGTTATATGGTATAGTGTTCATTATTAATAGTTAAATACGCTTTGTGTATAATGTTGGTAGCTAAACGCAGGGCGGGATTTTCCCCGATGAACTTCCTGTGGTGTGTTGCTTTAAAACACTAATGTCCAGTCAAAGAGGCCGACTGACTTGCCGGGAATTTTGCTATTGCCGGCAGGTTTTGTGGATTTTCAAATTTTTTGATAAACTTCGCTGAAAGGAATTCTCATCCGGTCTCCCCAAACACCTTTCTCATCCCTGATTCCGCAGGAAACAATCATATTGATTTCTGCCCCATAAGGCAATTTCAGGATACTTTTCACTTTTCTGCCATCAAATCCTTCCATCGGACAAGTGTCATAACTTTCATTGGCCATTGCCAACATAAACGTTTGCGCCGCCAATGCACAGGTTTTATGAACGACGACCCGCATGTCGTTTTCAGATACCTGGTAAGTGATTGTCCTGAAAATGCCAATACTATTCACCAGGATTTTTCGGACAATCCCTAAAATTCCTAAAAAGCGGGCATATAAAAATGGCATAACATACCCATAGTACATTTTCCAGCTTTTGATTCTTTTATCGTGTTTCGTTTCCGGGCTATTTTTCAGAACATTTTGAGTTTCCAACTCCATCATTTTTCTGGCTCTTTTTCGGTACAAATCCTGCCTTGTCACGAATACGACCATTTGTTGGGCAGTTGTCGCCGCTTCCTGATTTAAACAGGCTACAGCGAGTTTTTTCAGGATTTCCGGATTTGTGATGTGATAAAACTCCCAAAGTTGCATGTTGGAACTGTTGGGAGCTAAAGTTGCAAGTTCAATGCAATGTTTCACTTTTTCTGAATCAATCGGAAGGTCTTTGTAGTGCCGAATCGAACGCCTGTAATTTATTATTCCCTCTAAAGTCATTATTCATTGTAAATTATCTGTTTCAAAATTTCTTTGTACTCCGTTTTATAGTGTCTTTTCAACAATGGATTTCTCATTGCGACTTTAAAATCCGGTGTACAGTTGTTCATATCAACTTGTTGCGACGGACCCCAGCTTCAGATAGTCAGTGATTTAAACGACAACCTTCCTGCAAAAAGCTGCTTTTCAATTTATTACTTTCCTGTCAACGAAGCACCGAAACCCGACTTGCGGCTAGCTTGCTGTTGTGTGCTGGTTATATTTTTATTTCGTATTTGTTTGTAAATATAAATTTATCGTCGTAATATTGCAATTAACTCATAGGTTAATTTTGGAAAATTATTATTTGATACATCAATGCGAAAAAAATAAATTTAGAGTCTATCTAAATTTCAATAATTCGGAACTTGTTAAAAAGTTTACTGAAATTAATCGAACGCCCGTGCTTACAAATAAATTTATTTTAGTCATTGAAGCTGTAAAAAATAATGAAGCAAACAGAACACAGTTTAATTGGGAAGGAAAATGTAGTCATGGAGACATTTATGCAATCAAAGTTAATGAACATAGGTTTTACACCATACTTTTTATTAATTCAGGATTTAGAGAACTGCTAATTAGTAGATATGGTAAAAAGGAATCAGAAAAAAATGACAAATCATTAATCGGAATAATTGATTCAATAGCAAAAATTGAAATTAAAAAATTACTAGAAAATTAAGCCATGAATAATATAGCGATAAAACATAAAGAAAGTATATCTAAATATATTGAAACAAATAGGACTAAAATAGATGAAGCGTTAATAAGTCTTAGATTAATGAAGCAAATAGATTCTTTTATAGAATATAAGAATCTAAATCAAAAACAACTGGCAATCGATCTTGATATATCTCCGGCTTTTATTAGTCAATTAATGTCAGGAATAAAAAAAATAAATACAAGTTTTATTAATCGATTTGAAAAAACATACGATGTTAAATTCAAATTTTTAATTCAAGAAAACGAAGCTGAATACATATTTGTTGAAAGTATTCTATCGTCAAATGAAATTTTTTTTCATTTTAAGAAAAATAACTTTTCTTCTATTGAAAACATTCAAAATAATGCATTTTCATTGAATTCTAATGATAACGTAATTGAAATACAACACAAATGAAAACAAATATAAAATTAGGTTCAAAGGTGAGAATATTGGATATTAAAATCACTCAATTTTCTCAATTTAATATAACAACAAATTTTGACGTCAGTAGATCTCCATTAGTTGAATATCAAACGAACCTAAATTATAGAGTTATCGAAAATGAAGAAAAAGTAGTTTGTTTATTAGACGTAAAAATTAAATTAATTGAAACAAATGAATACTTTGCAGAATTGAAATCTGAGATTCTATTTCATGTAACCCCAATAAATAATGTAGTAAGAAATTTCAATGACAACCAAGAAATTAACACTCAATTACTACATGATATTACCTCCTTCTCAATATCCACTATTAGAGGAGTTTTATTTGAAAAGCTAAAAGGTTCTGTAATTCAAAATGAAATTTATCCATTGATTGACATATCAAAACTATTTCCTAACACAAATAGCATTGATTAAATAGTTGCTGTATTGGTTAACTTGCCCACTACATTTTTTTAGGTGCAACCGGTTGCGCCTATTGTGCCTCAACCTGCAATCAACCGTTAATTCAGCAGCGCTGCAGGAATCGCCTTAATTGGTTCGATTTCGAGTGCTTTACAAACAATTCTCCCCCTTCGGACTGGATCTGGATTTTACCTTTTGTGAGCGGTAACACTACCCCATTTTCGATCTTGCCCGAGTTGTAATTGACCATGTTTACCTTACCATTTACAACGTGAACCGAGGTGCGGCCGAAGCAATACAAATCGATCGTGTTCCATTCCCCTTTGGGTTTTTCATAGTCAGCGCTTTTGGCAGCAATCGGGGCAGTTTGTCCCTGTCCAAATTTTGTTTTTTCGCCGTTTGGTGAATAGGTATAAGTTTTACCATCGGCACTCTTTACGGCCGGGATTTCAAAGTAACTTTTGCCCATACAGTACGAATCACCCATTTTGCCCGTGCACAACTGAAACTCATGTGACGACATCCATACATCAAGCCCTGCGCCAAACGCACCATAACTGTGGTAGAGCAATCCGGAATTGAGTTGTTTGGTTATTTTATCACCCCACTTAAAAACCATTCGGATGTGGTAGTTTTCGTATGCTTTCTTCGTTGCAATCGAGGCATTCACTTCGCCCGAAATGCGTAAAACTTTGGCTCCGTCGAGATCTGCCACAGAGAATATTTTCGTTGGATCGACATTCAGTCCGACAGGCACGCCACCTTTTTCTTTTGGGCCAATATAGGTGTCCCAACCTTTAAGATTTTTCCCATTAAAAAGCGGCTTCATCCCCTTTTGAGAAAAACCACTCATGGCAATGAAAAGAGCAACACAAAAAAGAACCAGTTTTTTCATCGTTGAAATATTAGTTTTATAAAAATTTAGAAATGAGATTAGTTAAATAAAAACAGCCAGACAAAAAGACTGCCCCAATATAGGGGCAGTTCCAAAGTTTATATTGTTGAAAACAATTATTTTGCTTCCAGAATTTCCTGAGCTTTTTCTAAAATGGTTGTGTCATCGAGCAGAATAATACCACCTTGCGGACCTTGTTCAATATGCATCCCAACACAAGTTCCTTTTTCATAATGCGTAGCGCCAAAATAATTCCTCACGGTTTCAACTTCGATTCCAAGCTCCTGTGCAATCCGCTGCATAGAACCGTGAGGCAAATGATCCTTGATGTCCCTAAGCTCATTAAAGGTTATTTTCTTAGTCATGGTGAAAAATTTAAAAAGTTATTAATTAAGACACAATATTAAACTCGTTACTCAATTTGGATACGCCGAAAATTAATATTAAATTTTCAATATTGTAACTGAATTTTAACAACTTTCAATGCAACTTTCCGAAATTTAGAATTATTAACACTTCAAAATTTCCAGACTTTAACTAAAATTTTGTATTTCAATTAATTGAAGACAATAAATCCCGGAATTACAGCTTTCGGAAGAAAACTGTTTTACAACATATCCGGATATTACCGCGCCGGTTTTGCCTTCTGCACAATCTCATAGACCATTTCCTGGATGGCCTCACGAAGGTTCAACTGATTGATCAGGTTATTCGCGCGGGTCGGATAAATCCTGTTCGAAAAGAACAAAAACAATATCCCTGTTCCGGGATCCGCCCAGGCAAATGTTCCGGTATAACCACTATGTCCAAAGCTGGCATCACTAACCAATGGCGCAGGATAGGCACTGGCAACCGACTTCAAATTGTTGTGCGGATTAGGCTTGTCGAATCCGTAGCCACGCCGGTTACCCGTTTTTTCAAAATGACGCCGTGTCCAGTCTTTCATGATCGCCTCCGACAGGTATCGGTCGCCACCATAATAGCCGTAATTCAAATACATTTGCATCACCTTTGCCGCATCGTTAATCGTTCCGAACAAACCGGCATTTCCCGAAATTCCACCCATTACTGCAGCGCTCTCGTCATGCACATATCCCTGCAACTGCTCTTTGCGGAACTCCTGGTCATTCTCCGTGGGAACCATCCTATCGATAGGAAAATGCAAATAGGGCCGGTAAGTGAGGGTGTATGCCCCCAGCGGCCGGTAAAAATTATCCTTCAGGTAAGTTTCGTAATCCTCATGAACGATATTCTCGATCATTGGTGGAAAAACGATAGAGGCGAGATCTGTATAAACGTATCGTTTCCGTTTCAAAAGCGTTGATTTCTTTATTGCCGCAAGAACCGAATCACGAAAGCTGTTTAAAATAAAAAGGTTTTTCGAGACTCTTAACGAGAACTGCGCAGTAGAATCTTTTGACAAATACGCCGGTTTGAAATTTCCATGAGCATCGACGGTTTTGAGCCAAAACGGAATTCCGGGTTTCAGACGTGCCTGGTGCGAAAGAATATCCGCCAGAATCAGCTCCTGCTTATTGCTCTTTTTCCAGTCGGGCCAGTAATCGCTCATCCTTTTATTGAGCGAAAGCTTTTTTTCGTCAGCCAACCGCATTAAGGCCGGAACAGGTGCAATGATTTTGGTCAATGAGGCAAAATCGAATAAATCATCCTGTAACAAGGGGCGTTCATTGCTATAAGTCTGAAATCCATAAGATTCCTCAAAAAAAACCTTCCCTTTTTTCGCCAGAAATACCTGGCATCCGGGGAAAGCCTTCCGTTGTAAACCAATATCTACCAGTGAGTCAATCTTTTTTTTTAGATAGGTGGAGTCAACTCCGACCTCTTCGGGAAGCGTATATTTAAACCGACTGATCGGAAATGTAACCATGCCGTCACCGGAGCGATAATTGTGGTTAACCGTTACCGGCAATTTCCCTTGGGAAGGGATGGCTCCGAAAAGAAGTTGACCTGCAAGGTCCTGCGACTCCGCCGTCTCCTGGTAAGCAACGACAAGGCCATTTGCCTTTTCAATATCATTCAGGTAATTGAGCACGTACGGATTCCCGAAAAGTACAAAGACAGATTTTCCCGTATTGGCGACCTGTTGGACCACTTTTAGCTGTGTTTTGGTGAGCCGGTATTTCGACGATACGAAATTTCCCAGATCATTTAATGCGGCCACCACAAGATTATACTTTTTCAACTGAGTCATGAGTCTTTTAACATCGGCGTCATCGGCATTTTTCGCAATAAAAAAATGATCCATGCGGGTGTATCGCTCCATTGATCGTTGAAATGGTGTCACATTCCCCCGCCCGATACTCACAGTTGCAATTTTCAGCGTGTCAAGCCGTTTTAACGGCAAAATCTGGTTGGCGTTCTGAAGCATTGTCAGCGATTGCTGGGCAATATTTCGGAGCGTCATCCGATAGGCCGATTGGTTCAAATCGCTGTAAAGGTTTTCGGTTTTGACCGGAACATACTGATTCAAGCCCACCCAACGTTTGATCATCAAAATCTTTTTGCATTTGCGGTTGATGGCTTCAATAGAGAGATCCCCGTCCAAAATTGCCTTATTGATGGCTTTGATGGTCTTTGTCGGATTAACCACAAACTCAAGCAAGTCATTTCCTGCTATTAAGGCTTTCACACAAGCGTTATCGCTGTCTTTCTGTTCATCAACACCTTCCATATTCATCGCATCGGTAACGACCAACCCTTCAAAACCAAATTCCCCTAACAGTAAATTCTGGATAATTGATTTCGAAGTCGACGCAGCAACACCGCTGCTATCCAATGCCGGAACACTCAAATGACCAGTCATCACGCCCCCAATACCAAGGTTTATTGCATTTCGGAATGGGAAGAGTTCAATTGAGTCAAGCTGGGCTCTGTTATGGGTAATCACAGGGAGGACGTAATGCGAATCGGTTTGTGCATCGCCGTGACCCGGAAAGTGCTTTAATGTAGCCAGAACGTGCTGCGATTGCAATCCTAATGCATAAGGAACAGCTTTTTGTAAGACCCGTTTTGGATTGTCGCTATAAGACCTGAATCCGATCACCGGATTGAGCGGATTACTGTTAACATCGGCAACCGGTGCAAAATTAATGTGAATGCCCAGCCTTTTCAATTGCTTACCCAGATCGGCACCCAAATCGTAAATCAGGGAATCGTCACTGATCGCCCCGATTGTAAATCCATACGGGTACATGATGCAACTATCGAGACGCATCGACAATCCGTATTCTGCATCAATCGCCACCAAAAGAGGCGTTTTCGCAGCTTTCTGAAGCTGGTTGACCATATTGACCTGGCGCACGGGTCCACCTTGCATCGAAATTATGCCACCGATCTTATTCTCATTGATCATCCTGATTAACTGGGCTATCTGAACATTTCCCTTTCCCGAATAAGCCGGAACCATTATTAACTGACCGATCTTTTCTTCTATCGACATCGAATTGAAGATAGAATCTACCCAATGATCCTTCTCGTATTGAAGAAAGGGCGGCCGAACCTTTTTTTGGGCGACCAACAATGTGCTGAACAATGATAATATGGTGATAATTAATAGCTTTTGCATAGAAAATAGGTACTTGCTGCATTCCAAATGAATTCCTTCAAAAATAAAGAAAACGACACAGAAGGTAACCCCTATTCGCTTTTTTATTAAAAAACAAATCCAAAGATTCTGATATATTAAATCATATCAATACTTTCGCAGACAAACATTGAAAAAGATCCACCAGTAGTAATTTAATCATGAGCAAACAAGATCTTAACTATACGACAGCAATTTCCGGCAAAAAGCAGCTGCTTAATTTGGCTATGTTCATTTTCATAATGATCCTCTCCTTTACAGGAAATGCCAATCCAAATAAAATTTTAACCGGGGCGGAACAAACCGACCTCTATCTTTCTAAATTACAGCATAAAAATATAGCCCTGGTCGTTAATCAAACCTCGCTAATCGGGGATCAACATTTGGTGGACTACCTGATAAGCAAGAAACTGACAATTAAAAGAATTTTTGCACCTGAGCACGGTTTCAGAGGTGAGGCGGGAGCTGGTGAGTGGGTCGACAACTCAAAAGACAAAGCAACAGGGATTCCCATTATCTCCGTATACGGAAAGAACCGCAAGCCCTCGGCCGCACAACTCGCAGGTATCGATATCGTTATATTTGACATACAAGATGTTGGGTGCAGATTCTATACATATATAAGCACGCTCCATTATATGATGGAGGCATGCGCTGAGAACAATATAACGTTGCTGATTCTTGACCGACCAAATCCCAATGGCGATTACATCGACGGTCCGGTCCTTCAGCCAGCTTTCAAATCATTCGTCGGTATGGATCCGATTCCCGTCGTTCACGGGTGTACAATCGGCGAACTGGCACAAATGATTAACGGCGAAAAGTGGTTAGCGAATGGCGTGAAAACTAAACTTGAAATCATCAAAGTCGCCAATTATACCCATTCCACAAAATATGAACCGCCGGTTAGGCCCTCACCGAATCTCCCTAATTATTTATCCATAAGGCTTTATCCATCACTCTGCTTCTTTGAAGCAACAAGTGT
>JANYLE010000251.1 GCA_025363795.1 Mariniphaga sp.
GGAAGAACTCAGGGTTGCCAACGAAGAACTTGAGGAACGCACTCGACAGCTTGAAATTCAGAAAGATGATATTGGCAATAAAAATACAGAACTGACAGAAACCAAGGATAAACTGGAGTTGAATGCAAAGGAGTTGATGCAGTCAAGTCAATACAAATCTGAATTCTTGGCTAATATGTCGCATGAGCTCCGAACCCCGTTGAACAGCTTGCTGATTCTCTCCAATTTATTGGCTAAAAATAAGAAAGGAAATCTTACGCCTGACCAGGTTCAGTCAGCCCAGATTATTTATAAGAGTGGAACTGATCTGCTTTATTTAATTAATGAAGTGCTTGACCTTTCCAAAATTGAGGCTGGTAAAATGACATTTGAATTTGGGTTGGCAAATGCAATTGAAATTAAAGATGAGATTTTATCGAATTTTAATGCAGTCGCCGAGGACAAAAACCTGATTTTTGATGTGTTGATTGATCCGGGATTTCCGGCTCAGTTGGAAACCGATCGTTACAGATTGATGCAGATCATCAAAAATTTGCTCTCGAATGCCTTTAAATTCACGAGCAAAGGCAAAGTAATGGTTGAATTTGTTCCTTCGCCGCAATCGGTTCAGTTTACTGCCACGGGTTTGCGTAAGGATAATTCGTGCTGCATCAGGGTTGTGGATACAGGTGTTGGAATTCCCGCCGAAAAGTTAGAGGCTATTTTCGAAGCTTTCCAGCAAGCGGATGGCAGCATCTCCCGAAAATTTGGCGGTACCGGATTAGGCCTTTCCATCTCCCGCGAATTAATTAAGATGCTTGGTGGCGAAATACAGCTGGAAAGCAAAGAAAATGAAGGTTCTGTGTTCTCTATTTTCTTACCGGTAAAACAGGTTACTAAAACTGACAATCAACAGAGTAGCCCGATAGCAATTAAAGTAGCTGATTCTGAAAAAGATCTTGATATCGAAAGGGCAGGTAAAAAACTTCCTTATTTTGTAGCCGATGATCGTCAGGAGGCATTCGAAGGTCGCACAGTAATGATTATTCATTCGTCGAAGCAACAGGCTGAAAAATATATGCAGCAGGTGAGGGCGAAAAATTATAAGGTAATTGTTGCCGCAACTATTCAGGATGGAATCCTGCTGGCGGAAGAATTTCATCCAAAAGCAATTATGCTGGCAATTGAATTAGCTAACGAAAAAAAGAGTTACCATTTGCTCAAAACCCACCCTTTGACAAAGAAACTCCCGATTCATATTATCACTTCCGTTGAATATAGCAGTTCGAAAGAGGAAAATGAGTTGAAAACGCCTGAAAATGCAGAGTTTGCCCATGCTTTAGAATCGCTGGACAATGATGCTGTCTCTCCTTTCAAAAAAATTCTTATCGTTGAAGACGATTCCACAACACGAAAAATTGTCAGGGAATTGCTTTCAGATCTTGATATTAGCATCGAGGAAGCGGGCTTTGCTGAGGAGGCATTTCAAATTCTTTCCAAAGGAGATTTTGATTGCGTTATTCTCGATCTGGGTTTACCCGATTACTCGGGAAAAGAATTGCTCGAAAAATTGAAGGCTAATCATATCGCTATTCCCAAAGTGATTATTTACACGGGAAAAGAGATGACGAAGGAAGAGCATAAAATCTTAAATTCTTATACGAACGCAATTATTCTAAAGGGGATAAAATCAGACGAACGGTTAATGGATGAGGTGACGCTATTTTTGCACCAGGTTTCGAAGACAATTCCTGAATCCAAAATTAAAAATTCTTCTGCCGATGAGGATTTATTATTTAAAGGAAAGAAGATATTGGTTGTTGATGACGAGATAAGAAATGTATTCGCGCTTGGCAAAATACTGGAGGATCGTGAAATTGAGGTTTTTGAGGCTGAAAATGGGGCAGTTGCCATTGACGTGTTGAAAGCCAACAATGAAATTGATCTTGTTCTGATGGATGTGATGATGCCGGTTATGGATGGCTACGAAGCAATGCGTGTTATTCGTAATACAGCGGGAATAAAATCAGTTCCTATAATTTGTCTTACAGCAAAGGCGATGAAGGAAGATTATGAAAATGCGTTAAAAAACGGTGCAAACGACTACTTGTCGAAACCGGTAAATGAGGAAAAACTATTCGCAATGTTGAAAATTTGGTTATATAAAAATAAGAATGAAAATGATAAAGCCTAAGATATTGATCGTTGACGATCATCTGGAAAACCTTATCAGCCTTGAAGCAATTCTCGAAGATTTTGAGATTGATCTGGTCAGGGCATTTTCAGGCGAGGAGGCGCTGAAGCATAGTTTGAAAGACGATTTTGCACTGGTCATCCTTGATGTCCAGATGCCTGGCATGAATGGATACGAGACGCTTGAGATGATGCGACAACGGAAGAAAACCAAATATCTTCCGGTGATTTTTGTCTCAGCCATCCATCAAAGCGATTTGAATATCATTAAAGGAATTGAAACCGGAGCTGTTGATTTTATTCCAAAGCCGATCATTCCCGATATTCTGAAAGGAAAGGTCCAGGTATTCCTGGATCTTTACCTGCAAAGGAAGAAGCTGGACAGCCTTTTGGCCGAAATGGAAGCAACCAACCTAAACCTTAAAATTGCCAAGGGGAAAGCCGAAATGGCCACCCGCACCAAGTCGATGTTTCTGGCCAATATGACCCATGAAATCCGCACACCGCTCAATGGTGTCATTGGATTGTCTAAACTCCTGCAGAAGACTCCGCTCAACAGCGATCAGCAGGAACTGCTTGATATCATTACAACATCAGGCGAAAATTTGCTGCAGATTATTAATGATATCCTTGATTTTTCAAAGATTGAGGCCGGACAAATCCAACTAGAGAATATTGATTTTGACTTGAAGGGATTGCTTAAAAATGTTTATCAGCTCATGAAATTTAAAGCTGACGAAAACGGGTTAGATTTTAATTACCGGTTGTCTGACGATATCCCGGCAATCTTAAATGGCGATCCGTTGCGAATCAGTCAGATATTGATGAACCTGGTCAACAATGCGATTAAATTTACCCATCAGGGTCATGTGAAATTTACTGCGGAACTCGTGGATATAACCGGAGATGGAGTCCGGGTTCTTTTCCGAATAAAAGATTCAGGAATTGGTATAACCGAAGAGGGAAAATTGCTTTTATTCAAAGAATTTTCGCAATCGGAGAGTAGCACTACCCGCAAATATGGCGGTACTGGACTTGGGTTGGCTATCTCAAAAAATCTGGTGGACCTCATGAGCGGTGAGATAGGGGTTGAGAGCGAAATTAATAAGGGCTCGGAGTTCTGGTTCAGATTACCGTTGAAAGAGGCAAAGATTAAAACAGTTGAGACGTTGGATCAGGCCGAATCTATTCCGAATAACCTGAAAATTCTTTTGGCCGAAGATAATATCATTAACCAAAAGGTGGCAAAGTTAACACTCAAACAGTTTGGACTCGATTGTGATATTGCCGGTGACGGAAGGGAAGCGCTTAACCTGTTCATGAAAAACAATTACGATGTTGTATTGATGGACATGCAAATGCCTGAAGTGGATGGTCTGCAGGCTACGGGACTGATCAGGACCTATGAGAAGGATCAACTGAACAGTTTTCCTGCCTATATCGTGGCTTTAACTGCAAATGCGATGGCTGAGGACAAGCAGCTTTGTTTACGATCAGGAATGAATAA
>JANYLE010000258.1 GCA_025363795.1 Mariniphaga sp.
ATATCTTCGGGAAATTGGATTCGAAAGATTGCTATAAATCAACATCTTTCCGGTTGATTTTAGTCTTTGCCTGGACACGTTTTGACTCAAGCCTCCGTTCAACAGATGCTTTGGTTGGCTTGGTTTGATGTCGTTTTTTACGTGGCGTAAGTGCCTTTTCAATAAGCAGGTAAAACTTTTCAATTACATTCTCCTTATTCTTGTGCTGAGAACGCTCCTTCTGCGAAACAAGGATTAACTCACCAAGATTATTAATTTTATTGATCAGTTTATCGGAAATAATCGCCTTTTCGTCCTCAGTCAGTAAAGCCGAGCCGGGAATATTAAAACGCAATTCTACTTTCGTAGATACTTTATTGACATTTTGGCCGCCGGGCCCACCGCTTCGCGAGGTCTGAAAAACAAATTCATCCTGAAAGTTTCTGTTGCGAATATCCATTTGACTCAATTTTGCACAATTCTAATTAAATAATCGTTCAGAAGACAAGGAAATTTAAGAAATAATGTCTTGATGCACCAAAAAGTGTCCTAATTTTGGAAGCAATAGTTACGAACCTGTAAATACCTTATTAAAAGGATGGATATCAAAATTGAAGCCAGCTGGAAAGAGCATCTTAAAGAAGAATTCGAAAAACCGTACTTCGCCGATTTAACCAGTTTTGTAAAATCTGAATATGCAACGCAAAAAGTCTATCCACCCGGTAAGCTGATCTTCAATGCATTCGAAAAATGTCCGTTCGACAAGGTAAAAGTGGTGATCCTTGGTCAGGATCCCTATCATGAACCGGGACAGGCTCATGGACTCTGCTTTTCAGTCCCTGATGGTGTCAATCCTCCCCCATCCCTGCAAAACATCTTTAAGGAGATTAAAAATGACCTGGAAATTCCAATTCCTAAATCGGGAAACCTTGATCGTTGGGCAGAACAAGGGGTATTTTTATTGAATGCCACGCTAACAGTACGGGCACATCAGGCAGGATCGCATCAGAAAAAAGGGTGGGAAACCTTCACGGACAACGTGATTCATTTGCTCTCCAACTCTGCAGATCATCTCGTATTTGTACTTTGGGGCGCCTATGCACAACGAAAAGGGGAACTGATCAATTCAAACAAGCATTTAATATTGAGTTCCGTACACCCTTCTCCATTATCGGCTCACCGTGGTTTCTTCGGGAATCATCAGTTTAGTAAAGCCAATGAATACCTGATCAACCACGGAAAAGAACCGATTAAATGGTAAGTATTTCGACTTTTATCAATTTGGAATAACCTAGGCTAATTGATTCAGCGTCATAACCAATAATTCTTTGGTCACGATCTTGCCGAAAGCTGCGCCTGCCTTTGCCATGTGCGGAGTTTTAAGATGAACATCGAGGTGTGCTTTGCTTTCCCAGTTTTCGATAAAAGTAAATTTCCCCGGATTGACAGTATCCTGGTATAGTTCGTAGCTGATGCAGCCATTCTCTTTTCTGGTTGGTTCGATCAATCCCAGGCAAACTGATTTTAGTTCTTCGGCCTTGTCGGCTGAAGTTTCGGCGATCGCCACCACATGTAAAGTGTTTTTTGACATTTTTTTGGATTTTTGTTTAAAAGAGACAAGTGTCGCAGAGGTGGGAATGAGGACTGCTAACAAAGCAGCTCCCGTTGCACCTTTCAGAAAATTACGTCTGTTTGTTTCCATCGTCTGAATATTTTGACTAAAAGTAGGAAAAATAATCAATCTACGATTTGCGACTGACGATATTTTGCGCGGCTTCTTTCAGTTGATCAGGTTTCCCAAGGTCCATCCATAAGGAGGAGTGGTCGTTGTAACCGATTATTTGGTGGTGAGAAGCCAAACGAAGGTAGAGCGGAATCAACGGGAAATTTCCGGTTTCGGTGATCAGCTTAAAAATTGCAGGATTGATTAACTGGATTCCGCTATAAGCCAACATTTGCGTGTTCTGCATATTACGGGAAGCGATCACTTCACCTGTTTTGATGTTTTTCCACCCTGCGAGTTGCATTGCTTCATCAAAAGCAAGGTAGCGGGCTGTTTTACGGTCACGCACGACAAGCGTTGCCAATCCTCCGCGCTCTTCGTGGTATTTCCGTAACAACGATAAATCAATATCGCTCAGTACATCAACATTATAAACAAGGAAAGGCTCATCTCCGTCCAAAAAAGGTGCTGCTTTTAAAATGCCACCACCCGTTTCCAGAAGTTGATCGCGTTCATCGGAAATCACGATATCCAAACCGAAATTATTATTCTTCTCCAGAAATTCAATAATCTGGCTTCCAAAATGGTGAATATTAATCACCAGTTCATTATAGCCATAACTACTTACTTTTTCAATTGCCAACTGAAGCAAAGTCTTGCCAGCCACCTCAACAAGCGCCTTGGGTCGGTCGATGGTAAAAGGATAAAGCCGGGTACCAAGCCCGGCCGCAAAGATCATTGCCTTCATCGTTGAAGTAATTCCATTTAGATTAGTATTGATAGGATAGCGCAAACAAAGCGGAAGGTATTAACGCATCGAAATTAAGACCAATGTGATTTTGCTTTTGACACACTTAATTGTGGCAAATATTCAGCCTTATAACTCTTTCGGTTTGCAAACCTGCTTCTCTTTCAAAGCTTTGCGCCCACACTTTTTGCACTCGTATTTAGGAGCCTGCGGCTTTTCGTAATCCTTGTTTTCACAACTTTTCTTCGACATAATTTATCAATTATCTTGTTCTCTATGGTGAATAACAACCCTGACGGGATATTTGTTCCTCAGGTACGCCCCCATTCTTTCGGCGGAATAGACCGAGCGATGCTGACCACCTGTACAACCAAAGCTCACCGAAAGGTGGCTAAATCCGCGCTCCAGGTACTTTTCAACCGAACGTTCCACCACAGAGAATACAGGTTTCAGAAACTCTTCCATGTCAGTGCCTTCTTCAAAAAACCGGATAACCGGCTCATCTTTACCCGTCAGTGTTTTATAACGATCGTATTTTCCGGGATTTGTGACTGAACGGCAGTCGAATACAAATCCTCCGCCATTTCCGGAATGGTCAGACGGATAACCCTTTTTAAAGGAGAAGCTCGTGATGGCAATTGTTAATTCGGCCTGTTTCGAAGCTACTTTTTTGAGCACTTCGGAGTCGGAGAGCGAGTTTAAAACTTTTATCAGTTCAGGTAGTTCGACCGGCAAAGCAACTTTACCAAGGACGATTTCCAGATTTTCCAATGCAAATGGGATACTTTTCAGAAAATGTTCCTTCTTTTCGTAGAATCCCCTGAATCCATAAGCGCCCATTGCCTGCATCATCCTGATCAGCACATAGCCGTAAAAATATTGGCGAAATTCATTCCGGTCAACCGGATGTATTTTCTCGAGCTCATCGAGGTAATCTTCCATCAACTCTTCCCGAACCCGCTGAGGGATATCAGCCTTCGAATCGTAAAGCAACGATGCGAGATCGTACTGCAGCGCCCCTTGCCGGCCACCCTGGTAATCGATGAACCATGGCTCGCCATCAATCAACATGATATTGCGGCTCTGGAAATCGCGGAACAGGAAAAAACTACTTTCGGCTTTCAGCAGGTAATCGGTAAATGTTGTGAAATCGTCTTCAAGCAGTTGTTCATTGAAGGCTATTTTCGCCAGTTTAAGAAAATAATACTTAAAATAGTTCAGATCCCACATCATCGACTGGCGATCGAAGGCTTTGCGCGGGTAACAAAAATCGTAATTGATATCGCGTCCGGCAATGATTTGAATCTTAGGTAACTCCTTCACCACCTTACGGTAGATCGCGATAATTTTATCCGAGAAACCCTCCGTTTCGCGTACTTCGCTCAGGTAGCTGAAGAGCGTTTCATTGCCCAGATCTTCCTGTAAATAAATACATTCAGTCTGTTTATACTCATAGATTTCAGGGACCTTAATCCCCTTATCCCTGAAATGTTTCGAAAACTCGATAAATGCGTTGTTCTCCTTTACATCCTCATTCCATGTTCCGATTGCTTTAAAATGGGGGCTTGTCAACCGGATGTATTCACGGTATGATCCCGACGGGGGTAAAATTTCAAGCGTAACGCTCTCTTCCTGAAACCTTTTCTTATAAAGGTCGATAATATCCTGCTGGGTTTGCTTTTTCAAAGGTGTTGGAGTTAAAGTATAGCTACAAATATAAAGCAGCACACTTAATTAAATGCATCTAAGTGGTCGAAATTATCCAAAAAAACAGACGATAGGCCGAAATACCACAAAAAAAGCTGTCCCTAAGTTGGGGACAGCTTTTAGTCTGTTTGAAAATGTGTTGTCGGAAAGTGATTTAATAAATATTTCCGCGTTATTCTGCGATAACTTCGAATTCGAAATCAACGACCACCTCTTTGTGAAATTTCACTTTTGCAGTGTGTTTACCAATTTCTTTGATCGCGTCTTCCTTAATAAGGATTTGCTTGCGATCAACTTCGAAGCCTTTTTCTTTTAGTGCTTCAGCTACCTGAATGCTGTTAACGGAACCGAAGATTTTACCGGTTGTACTGGTTTTTGCACCAATAGTTATACTGATAGTCTTCAGTTTTTCAGCCAATTTCAGTGCTTCATCTTTCAATTTAGCCTCTTTATGAGCCCTCTGTTTCTGATTTTCGGCAAGCACCTTCTTTGCAGATGGTGTGGCCAAAATTGCCAATCTCTGGGGAATCAAGTAATTACGTGCATAACCGCTTTTAACAACTAAGTTGTCGTCCTTGCTACCCAGATTTTGAACGTCTTGAAGAAGAATGATATCCATTTTTGTATCTCCTAATTATTATTTCATCAAATCTGTTACATAAGGCAGCAACGCAATCATTCGCGCGCGTTTTACAGCCTGTGATACTTTACGCTGGTATTTCAAAGAAGTACCAGTAAGTCGGCGTGGTAGAATTTTACCCTGTTCGTTCAAAAATTTCTTAAGGAACTCAGGATCTTTGTAATCCACATAACGGATTCCGTTCTTTTTGAAACGGCAATACTTTTTCTTTTTTACCTCAACCGATGGTGGTGTGAGATATCTGATTTCGCTTGAATTCGTGGTCATGACTTAGTTCTCCTTTTGAGTTTTTGCATTTACCTTCTTTTGTCTCTTCTCACTGTACTCAGCGGCGTATTTATCCAGTTTCAATGTAATGAAACGGATGATACGTTCGTCACGACGGTACTCGGTTTCAAGTTTACCTATGAAAGCCGGATCAGCCTTGAATTCGAAAAGATGATAAAATCCTGTCGATTTCTTTTGAATGGGGTAGGCTAATTTTTTTAGACCCCAATGTTCTTCATGGATTAGTTCACTGCCACTTGCAGTAATCAGATCCTTGAACTTTCCTACCGCTTCCTTTATCTGAGCCTCAGATAAAACGGGAGTAGCAATGAAAACGGTTTCGTACTGGTTCAACATACTTGTAAAGATTTATATTAAACAATGATACTCTATAAATGAGTGGCGCAAAAGTAGTAACATTTTATTTGATTCCAAACTCTTATCTGCTAAAAAGATGCATTAAATTTCAGATTAAATCACATCCTATTATATAGTAGTGCAGTTTGCTGCCGTGATCGGACAACTTGTAAGCGTACGTTCGGGTTGTACTGATGCTGATCATCATGACTGGCTCGGAAACTAATCTTCATCTCCTACCCCATTCGCCACTGTTCATTTTTTCCTTACGAATTGTCCAAACGCAAAAAGAGCCGACCCCGTTGGTCAGCTCTTTTGATTGTTTAGTTAGAACAAATGTAGTCTTAGTAAAAGTCCGCTATTCCTAAAAATTCTCTTCATTTAAGCGAGTGCTAAATTAGACCTTTTTATTAAAAAATGTTAACGGATGTTAGGGTACATTAAGAAAAGGTTAAAAAAATCGGGTCCTGCCGGCTTATATTCTCTTGATTGCTAAGAAGATTGTGCGGTTAAAATCAAAAACATGTTATACAGCATATTTTCATCTTTGATTTTAATGTAGAAAAAATCAACACTTTAATTTGGGAACGAAAGTAACCAAATTACTGATAACCAAGCATATAAAACCAAAAAATAATCATTTAAACAAAATCGCTGATAAAAATATGCCCTGCTTTTTTGGAATAAACGAAATGACTGATATTAATTAGGAATTGTAAGGTGCAAATTTTCTTACTTTGTACTCAGTAAACTAAATCGTTAAATATGAAAGCGATCAGAAAATCAGAACCGGCGAGAGGATTATGGCTCGAA
>JANYLE010000281.1 GCA_025363795.1 Mariniphaga sp.
AGTAGGTTCTTTTCGAACAATTTTTACTTTTACAAAAAATGTATGACTATGCTGGTTAAACGTACCTTCGATCTCCTCGAATATTGCCTTGAAAACTTTCCTCGTGAAGATGCTGTTTGTGGGAAATACGATAACAAATGGGTTTCTTTTAGCACTGAACAATTTGTGCGGAAAGCGGAATTACTTGCGATGGGATTGATGGCATTGGGAATGAAAAAGGGTGATCGGGTTGCCACCGTATCAGGGAACCGGCCTGAATGGAGTTTTGTCGATATGGCGCTTGCCATGACAGGAGCGGTTCATGTTCCGGTCTATCCGACCATCGGCGAAGAGGAATACCAGTATATTTTCAGTCACGCTGAAACGCGTTATATTTTCGTCTCTGACGATAAACTCTTTAAAAAGCTCTCCCCGATGATGGGAGAGATTCCCAGTCATGAACAGATCTTCACGTTTAATCAGGTTGAGAGTGCAACCGATATCAATTATCTTTACGATTTAGGGAAAGAGCACGAACAGGATCTGTCGTACCCATTGCATCAGCTGAAGCAGTCGATTGGCGAAGAGGAGATGGTGACCATGATTTATACGTCAGGCACTACAGGTATCCCCAAAGGGGTAATGTTATCCCACCGCAACCTTGTTTCGAACTTCACAGCCAATGCCAATAATTTTGCACTGGGACCAGGTCATAAAGCCCTTTCCTTTCTGCCGCTTTGTCATATTTTTGAGCGGATCGTTAGTTATACTTTTCTCTACAGAGGGATCGGTCTTTACTATGTCGAATCGCTGGCGCAGATTATGCCTGCTATCAAAGAGGTTCAACCTCATATTTTCTGTGGCGTGCCCCGTTTACTCGAAAGGGTTTATAACAGTATTCTGACCAAGGGAAAACAATTGAAGGGAATCAAGAAGAGTTTGTTCTTCTGGGCCGTTGGACTGGGTCGTGAATATGAATATAACATGAAACTAAACCTCTGGTACAAGTTGAAGTTGGCTATTGCCGATAAATTGATTTATTCGAAATGGCGCGAGGGACTTGGGGGTAACCTGCAGATTGTTGTTTCAGGCGGAGCCGCTTTACAACCGCGTATCGCACGGGTTTTTTGTGCAGCAAAGATCTTTATCCTTGAAGGCTATGGCTTAACGGAAACTTCACCAGTGATTGCCGTAAGTAACCTTGTAACCCGCGAACTTAAAATAGGAACCAACGGTCCGGTTTTGCCGGATGTACAAGTGAAAATTGCTGAAGACGGGGAGATTCTAACCAAAGGACCCAATCTTATGATGGGATATTATCAGCAGCCTGAACTGACTGCAGAGGTGATTGATAAAGATGGGTGGTTTCATACAGGTGATGTGGGTATCCTGGATGAAGGGAAATACCTCAAGATTACCGACCGGAAGAAAGAGATTTTCAAATTGACGGGAGGCAAGTACATCGCTCCGCAAATGATCGAAAATAAGCTGAAAGAGTCGATGTTTGTCGATCAGGTGATCGTTATCGGTGATCACGAGAAGTTCGCAAGTGCCCTGATTGGTCCCAATTTCGAATACCTGAAAGACTGGTGTGCTGAGAACCATGTGCCTTTTAATGACAATGCCGAAGTGATCAATCACCCCAAAGTTCAGGCAGTATTTCTGAAGGAGGTTAAACTGATTAATAAAACGATGGGACAACACGAGGAGATTAAACGCTTCAGATTGATTTCCGACACGTGGAGTCCGGCAACCGGAGAATTGTCGCAGACCCTTAAATTGAAACGAAAGGTTATCGAAGCCAAATATAAAAACCTGATCGAAGAGATATTTGCCTCTTCGCGTGAAGACGATTGAGAATTAAAAGTCGCTGCTTATAACCTTTAGTCGCCAAGTTGCTTTTAATAGTTTTTTGCTTAGCCGTGCATAGAACTTACTATCTGATTTTTGCCTTTTGATTGCACCATAGGCTGTTGCAGAGAGTTTCTCCTGCAAATATTTCGCGCTGCTGGCGCTTTTGATTGAACTGAAACGAATAGGTTTCCGGTGAAAGCATTCCAGACCCATGTGCTTTGTCCAAATTTGTATACTGACCCGTTATCTCTTTTCTCATTTCCCCATTTTCTCATCCTCATTGGCTTTGCTCCCTGTCCAATATTAACTAATCATGAATTCATTGAATTGTTTTTTTCTGAAACAATTATATATCCGGAATGGTTATACTTTTGTAATTATTACAACAAATGAATTTTTCAGGAATTAAAACCTTCCTAAGCAAGCGTTCACTAAAGATGATGCTTATTTGTGAGGGTTCCATATCGCCTTTGAAACAAATTATCTATAGATGAAATTAAAAATTGACATAATTGCTGATAACCTGATGACTATTCATCCGTTGTTATTCAGAAGTCTTTCGAAACCCCTTCGCTCAAAGTCTTTTTCAATTACACCCGGAGGAATGTTTGTATTGGGAAGTTTAAAGAGAAATGGTATCCTCTCGATGTCGGATATTGGAAAATGCCTGTCGATGCCGAAACCTCACGTCACGGTAATTGTTGATAAACTGATTGAAGAAGGATATGTCGAACGACAACACGATCCCAGCGATCGCCGTATTGTCAACGTCCTGATCACAGAAAAAGGGTTAAAAGATTTCGAAGAGATCAAGCTGCTGGTCAGTGAAAATCTTAAGGAAAAACTGCACGCGCTTAATGCAGAGGAACAGGATCTGCTTTTGGTTTCGTCTCAAAACGTCAAAGAATTGCTAAGTTCTATTTTAGCGAAAGAGTGACAACCTGTTATTGAATTAATGCCCAAGAATTAAAGCTTGAATTTTTCATTCTGCAAAGGAATTTATAAAATTAGAACAGTATTTATATCATTAAGAACAAGAATTTTATGACAACCCATCCTATTAAAAAAGAAACTAATTTGAAAGTATACATCCCGCTGGTGTTGATTATTGTTTTAATATTAGGCGGAGTGATCTATTGGTATTTAGATTACTCAAAGTATATTAAAACGGACGATGCCCATGTCGAGACCGACAATGTTTCCGTGAGTTCGAAGATCATTGGGAGAATTGGCCAGGTATTCGCAGAAGAGGGTGACTCTGTAAAACAAGGTCAGCTAATAGCTGTACTTGATAGTACTGATCTGGTCGCCCAGAAAAATCAGGCAATTGCTGTTAAACTACAGACCGAAGCTTCCATTGCCCAGGCCGAAGCCAAATATCAGTATGATCTTAAAAGCAATAAAGTCCTCGAAATAATGTTGAGCAAGGCTGAAGATGATTTTGCCCGTGCAAAAAGTCAGTTCAAAAGCGATGTGATTACCCAGGAGCAATACGACCACACGAAAAAAGTGATGGAAACTGCTCAGGCACAGCTTGAGGCTTCGCGTTCGCAAGCGAAAGTTTCAAATGCAATAATAGCAAGCACAAAAGCCGCAGTGGCAAGTGCCGAGGCACAGATCAACGTGATCGGGACTCAAATCAACAATACGAGGCTGTATACTCCAACAGATGGTTTGGTAGGCAAGCGTTGGCTGTTACCAGGCGATATCACTCAACCCGGACAATCCATTTACACGATCGTAAACAACCGGAAACTCTGGGTTAGTATCTATCTCGAAGAGACCAAAATGGAAAATCTTCATGTTGGACAACCTGTTATATTTACACTTGATACCTATCCCGATGTAACTTTCACCGGGAAAATAATGACGTTGGGCTCAAATACTGCCGCACAATTCTCTTTGATCCCGGCTAACAATGCGGCCGGAAACTTTACCAAAGTCACTCAACGCGTACAACTTAAAATTTCGATTGACGGAACAAAAGATGGGAAACGCTTGTCGGAATACCGCATTCTGTCGGGCATGTCAGCAGTGGTTAAAATCATCAGATAATCATGCGAAGTCTCTCAATAACGCATAAGTTACGCCGAAAATTGCGTAACCGCGATTCCGGTTATCATCCGAGGCACACTAATTACAAATGGTTCGTTCTGGCCAATATCATGCTTGGTACATTTATGGCTGTGCTTGACAGTACCATTGTAAATGTGGGTTTGCCCAAAATCATGGCATCGTTTGGTGTAGGAATTGATAAAATTGAATGGGTTGTTACCGCTTATATGCTTGCGATGGCTGTAATGTTACCCACATCAGGATGGCTTGCAGATAAGTTTGGTTATAAACGGCTCTATTTTATTGGATTATTACTGTTTACCGTTGGTTCCCTGCTTTGTGGAATGTCGAATGACGAGAATACACTCATTCTTTCGCGCATCATTCAGGGATTAGGTGCAGGAACAATTCAGCCGCTCGGGATGGCCATTATCACAAGGGAATTTCCTCCGCAACAACGAGGCATGGCATTGGGATTCTGGGCTATTTCAGCAGCAGCTTCGGTTTCTTTTGGTCCGTTGATTGGCGGTTACCTGGTTGATAACTTCAGCTGGCAATTGATCTTCGATGTGAATGTGCCATTTGGTATTGCTGCATTGGTATTTACGATTCTTATTCAGAAAGAATACTTCAATCCAAGGGTGGGCAAGTTTGACCTGATTGGATTTATTTCTGTGGTCACGTTCTTCCCGCTAATGCTCTATGCTTTGTCTGAAGGTACGGCAGCAACCAATTCGAGCGGATGGACTGCTCCCTATATTTTGGGATGTTTTGCAATATCTGCAATTGCATTTACGGTATTCCTGACAAGGGAGTTGACCACTGAAAATCCGTTGATCGAACTTCGGCTACTCGGTAATTATAATTTTGGGATGGCCAATCTCGTGATGCTGGTCTTCAGTATGGGAATGTTCGGAAGTACTTTTCTGTTGCCGCTTTACCTGCAAAACTCGATGGGTTATACTGCTGTCCAGGCAGGCGCTGTTTTCCTCCCGGTTGGTATCATTCAGGGGTTTATGTCACCTATTGCAGGGAGGGTGTCTGATAAGTTTAGTCCTAAAGCCCCTATTATTCTAGGTGTAATTATTTTAGGAATAAGTTTTATCCTGAATTCTCAACTTACCTACCTTTCGGAAAACAATTTTATTATGCTCTCCCTTTACCTGCGGGGTTTTGCAATGGGAATTGTTTTTACTCCTCTTAGTAACTTATCGTTGCTGACTATTCCGCGCGATAAGATGGCTCAGGCTTCGGGAATTTCCAATACAATTCGTCAGTTTGGCGGAAGTCTGGGTGTTGCAATGTTCACCACCTTGCTTATATCACGTGTTAATTTCCATTCGCAGATGTATGGTGCTGCCATCCAATCGGGCACGCAACAATTTAAAAATGTGGCAACCGATCTGTCATATTATGCCCAGCAACATGTAGGCAGCAATATGACTACTGCTATCCAGCAAAGCAAATATATGATCTTGTCGCACGTCAATAAACAAGCTTATATCCAAGGTATCGATGACGATTTCTGGATAGCTGCACTGATTACCCTTGTGGGAGTAATCCCCGTTATTTTTATGCGTTCCAAAAATAAAAAACAACCCGTTAAAGTTTAATCCTATGATTTTCAAAATAAATAAATACTTGAGTTTCGCCTTTCTGACAGCCGGATTACTGTCGGTTGAATTGGCGAATGGTCAGACCAGAGATTCTCTCTCTTTAAATACCATCATCAGCGAGGTTGTTCAAAACCATCCGATGGTGAAGAAGGCGATGGAAGAACTCTCCACTTCTGATGCCAGGATAGGATTGGCACAATCGAACCATTTACCAACTGTCGATTTTACATCCTCTTATTCAAGGATCGGGCCGGTACCTACGATCACAATACCGGATATGGGAACTTTCAGTTTTACGCCTCACGACAATTATTCAGCCGCTGTTAATTTTAACCAGACGATTTATGACTTTGGTAAAACAGCTAAGAGCGTTTCACTCGAAAAGGAGGGAAAAGAACTCAACCGTCAGTCAGTTGAACAAGTAAAGCAAAAGCTTTCGCAGGTAGTGATTGGCAACTATTATTCGCTCGTTTACCTTCAGGAAGCGATAAAAATCAAAAATGAACAACTCATTACGCTTAATGAACATCTTCAGTTTGTCAAAAAGAAACAGGAAACGGGATCTGCCACGCAATATGAAATTCTGACAACTGAGGTTCGGATTTCAACAATTGAGAATCAGAAAACTGATCTTGAAACTGCCCGAAAGGTGCAACTATGTCAGCTTAATTTACTGATGGGACAACCGCAGTCGACGTCACAACAGGTGAAAAACGATGTTGTTGAACCGATCAATAACCTGCAAAGCGATTCTTTAATTACCAAAGCGATGCAAAACCGCGACGAGATGAAACTTGCAAATGAAAAAGCTAAACTGGCATCATTGCGCTATAGTCTTACAGGTTCGCAAAACAATGCTGTATTCAACGCTTTTTTATCGGGTGGTGTACGAAACGGATATACGCCATACCTGTATGATCCCAAAGCCAATTTTGTAGCCGGTGTGGGAGTTAGAATTCCTATTTTCGATGGCAAAAGGAACAAGTATAACCTGATTGAGGCAAAGTCGGCGATACAAGTCAATGATGAGGAGACTGAGATCGCGCGTCGGTCCATCGTGAATGAAGTTGTGGAAGGCGAAGCCAACGTAAAAGCGGCGCATCAGAAAGTGGCACAGGGTGAATTGCAACTTAAACAAGCTACTCAAGCTTATTCATTGGCCAAAGTGCGTTTTGAATCGGGTGTTATTACTAATCTCGAACTGCTCGACGGTTCTACCTCTGTTTCAGAAAGCCGGCTGATGTTGCTTAAAGCAAAAATAGACTATACGGTCAATCTCTATAAACTGAAATCAGCAATCGGGGATCGGTTATATTAATTTTCAGTCGGGAGAATTGAATTCTTTCACCTTTTTGGAAATGCTAATGTCTAATTGATTTCCTCCCTTTGGTTATGATTAAAGCAAAACAGCTCGTCAGGGTTTCCAAATCCTTGACGAGCTGTTTTGTGTAAAATATGCAATAATAATGTCTTCCTATTTCTGGATGCTCTTATTTTTAAAACTCGAAATATCAATGATCCCTTGCGTATCGCTGTCGAAACTGATCTCGATGCTATCTCCAACACTCGAAACGGGCAGTAAATTTGATATTTGTGAAGATCCGATAAAAATATTGTCGTGATCTTTCACTGTAAAGTAGTAAAAACTATTCCCGTTTTTAACATCGCTGTTTATGCGGGTAACAACCGAACTGATGATCACTTTTTGTGCCGATGTTTTGGCATTGAGTTTATTGCCTGTCATATTAAAGGCATTCTTGTAAGCCATCAGGGTTTCCCGCAAGGTGTTTCCAACACCTACAATTGTGTAATCTTCAATAGCCACCATTGCAAACATCTTAACCAATCCTCCATCATCTTTCAGGGTCATCACATAAGTTGGAATACCGTTGATATTGTAAGGGATGGGTGAGGAGGCAGAATAACGCTTTTCCTGGATTTTGCCAATGGCTGAATTTTTAGCTGCAAATTCGGTTGCCCCGCTCTGTTTGTACCAAACTGCTTTCTTGGTCCGCGTATTTACCAGCACAAAACCAACTGTCGCTTCATCTGCTCCAACTGATGTTAAACCGGTGTACCAGTACGAATTATTGTCTTCGCCATAAACCAAAGATACTTTTTCGGTGATTTGCAGTTTGTTCTCGTTCGAGAAGTTCCAATATCCTTTTACATATTGACCCCAGTCATTTAATTGTTTTTCAATGAACTGGTCAGGTTGTATCCTGTCGATCCATAAAGGGGCATCTGCGATAGAATATTCCTTAGTTTCACCGGTCTGTGTATTTACAACCACTACGCCAACAGCGTCATCTCCCTGAAACCCGATTTTCTTTTTGTATTTTGTGACCACCCAGAATGGGATGCCATCATCATCAATCTCAAATGAATAGTCGGTCAACCCAACATTATAATATCCGCTGAAGTACAAATGTCGTTCGAGGTTATCAAAGAAATAACCTTCCGACTGGTATTTTACATAAACTTTCTTGCCTTTAACCTCCTGAACCAGTTTTACATCCCTTTCGTTGGTGGCATTGACCATCACATAACCATTTGTACCAAGGCTGTTCTTTTGCCACATAAAAAACCCGGAATGCAAGAGCGGTGCAACCCAATACAATTCGTTACGTACTTTCTGAATATTGAAAGTTCCTAACCGCACCTGGCTTCCCAGTGCAGGTTGTGCTCCAAGCACTTTATCACCTAAAAGATTTGCCAATGCCTGATCGACAACCCTGATTTTTTCGATGGAAATCGGAGCCATGTGGGTTGAAAGGTTCTCGCCGATTTCTACTTTTCCAATCAGATCGCGATATTCTTCACTTCTGAATAATGCCCATGAAGTTAAAGCAGGCACAACAATCATGTAAAAAAGGAGAGCGGCAATGATTAATACGGGAACCCTGATCTCTTTTGACCGAAGGTGAGCAGCAATTTGTTCGGGGGTTGAGTTGGCTTTAAACGGTTTATTAATCACGATCCAGATCGCCAGTAAAACAATCAGAAATATTGGCGTATCCACAAATCCGTAGCTTATGACCGGTAGTGAGAAATAAGCAATGATAAATCCTATTAAAACTAAAACCAGAAGGTTAGTTATCTTTTTCATATGTCAGTTGATTTTTTCGGTGGTTGAATTATTGCTTCAAAAGTAAAACATAATTTGATATTATACAAGATGTCATAGACGGGCAGAACGAAGTTGATAGGACAGAGAGATCAACAGCAGTTAAAGACAATTGGAAAGGGATCGTATTTGAGAACTACTTTCTTCTCTTTTTGATTTTTTTAGTCTTAGGCTCCTTGCTCTTTGGTTCTTTGCTTTTTTCGTTGTATTTGATTTTGTGTTTTTTCCGTATTCCATAATCGAACTTCCCGAACTTTAAAGAAGCCACTGCAGCAAAACCGCCGAGGTCATTGGACGTAATCGAGTTATAGGACATATTGGTGATATAGCGGTAAGAGCTGCCGATCCCGAATTTGGCATATTTCCAGACATTGATTTCGATCATTAAACCCGGTTCGACGAACCCAAATTTTGGATTGCCAACAATCGTTTCGGAGGTGCCATTTGCAGTTTGGGTGATTTTCGCCTGGCCGATTCCCCCCGATAACGGGAAGGTGAGATGAACGATTTGAAGTGGCCAAAGCGTGTATTCGAAATGAAATCCGCCCCATTGCATCCGAAGTTTGCCTCCGCCTAACGTGGCAGGAACATCCAGATCAGTTAAGGTATAATTATAAACTGCCCCGAGTGCGATTTTTTTGTTGATGATTACGCCAGCACGCAGGCCAGGAATTATGCTATAAGATTGCGTGATATCACTGTATTGACAGGTCGGATTAATGAAAAGGCTCAGATCTCTGGGTTTGTCCTTAAACAGGTGTCCCATCACTTTGGATTGTCCATTCAGTTGGAGCATCCAAAATAGGAGAGGGATGATTGTCAGGATTAACTTCATATCGTCAGATTTAGGATTGAATTGTATCAGAAATCAAAGGCTTTGATGAATCCAAAGATACAATAGATTTTATTATTGAAGGGTGCAATTTTGAAATGGGAAGCCCCCGTTAATGAACTGTTCGGTTTTTCATGGTTGAAAGGCACTTTAAAACCGGCATCAGAAATTGACAACCCGTTAATTGATTATTTCACAGATTATATTTGTTTGAAAGTGAAATTAAACGCTTAGTTTAATTGAAAAGGTTTATTTTTGTTCCGCTGAATTTCAGACAACAGTAAAAGTATCATAACTGAGTTTTGCATTGCTTATGGAGAAGATTTTAATTACCGGAG
>JANYLE010000284.1 GCA_025363795.1 Mariniphaga sp.
GACATATATCCATTAAATAAAACAAATTGTTCAGGAAAAACCGTGAAGTAAGTTGGGGGCTAAATCAAAACTAATCATAGAAAAGACACCTTAATTTAATATATTTGTCTGCTATTAGCTTAAAACTTTGTTTATTTTGCAGTTTTAAAAGCTAAGAACGATAAAGTCAGTCTGCGAGGGCGGTAACTATTTTCGTTCATAACTTTTCGATTGATGAAACTTGAAAAACAGATTAATAAAATGTGAATATTCTTATCATTGGCTCAGGAGGAAGAGAACATGCTTTCGCGTGGAAAATCAGCCAGAGCCCCAAAATTGATCAACTCTTTATTGCTCCGGGAAATGCCGGAACTGCTGAATTTGGGACAAATCTTGAAATAGGTGTTACAGATTTTCCGGCTATTCGTAAAGCCGTATTGGACAATAAAATAGAGATGGTGGTTGTTGGCCCGGAAGTGCCTTTGGTAGAGGGGATTCACGATTTTTTTCTTGCGGATGAACTGTTAAAGGATATTCCGGTCATCGGACCGGTCAGTCGCGGAGCACAGCTTGAAGGAAGCAAAGATTTTGCAAAAGAGTTTATGATGCGTCACCAGATACCAACTGCGGCCTATTTGTCAGTTACAAAAGATAACCTGGAACAAGGAATCGGTTTTATGCGAGGATTAAAAGCGCCTTATGTCCTTAAAGCTGATGGACTTGCTGCAGGTAAAGGGGTTTTGATCATTGAAAATCTGGCTGAAGCGGAAGATGCATTACTCACAATGCTTGGAGGAATGTTTGGCTTGGCCAGTGAAACTGTTGTTATTGAGGAGTTTCTTAAAGGAATTGAATGTTCGGTATTTGCCCTTACTGATGCGGAAAATTATAAGATTCTGCCTGTTGCAAAAGATTATAAGCGTGTGGGTGCAGGAGATACAGGTCTGAATACAGGAGGAATGGGGGCAATATCTCCGGTTCCTTTTGCTGATGAAATTTATATGAAGAAAGTTGAGGAGCGAATTATTATCCCAACGGTTAAAGGTTTACAAAAAGATGGAATTGACTTCAAGGGTTTTCTCTTTTTTGGATTAATCAGCGTAAAATCTGAGCCTTATTTGATAGAATACAATGTGCGAATGGGTGATCCTGAAACAGAGGCTGTTATTTTAAGAATAAAATCTGACCTTGTTGATTTGTTCGAAGGCGTTGCCAAGGGAGATTTGGCTGAACGGGAACTTGTTATTGACTCAGATTCTGCTGTTACGGTAATGATGGTTGCCGGTGGTTATCCCGGAGCCTATGAGAAAGGGAATGTTATTACAAATTTGGAGAATGTTTCCGGGAGTATCCTCTTTCATTCAGGGACTAAAATGTCGGGAAACAAAGTGGTGACCAATGGTGGCAGGGTGATCGCTGTTAGTTCCAAAGGAAAGGACTTCAGAGCGGCACTAAAACTGTCGTATCAAAATGCTTCAAAAATTGAGTTTAAGAACAGGTACTTTCGGAAGGATCTGGGTTTTGATCTTTAATAACATGGCATTATGCTATTACGTATTTTAAAGAGTAATACAATCTTCAGTTCGTTATTGATTCCTGTGATAGCCTTCCTTTTCTGGCTGCATAGTTTTCAGTCGCCAGAACTTTTGGACCTTAAATTGGCCAATGGGGCTATGCCACTCTATTTTCTGGTATATGATCTCTTCAAAGAACAGCGTTTCTGGCAGGTCTTTATCGCTTTTTGTTTGGTGTTGGTTAACTCTTTTTTTGTAGCACAGTTGGGTTCTTCTTTCCTTTTTGTCAGGAAACGATCCTACCTTCCAGGGATCATCTACCTGGTTACAGTTTCATCATTTCAAGTGTTGCATTCTCTTCTTCCAGTTCACCTTGCGACTTTATTTGTCTTGATATCAATCTATTTAATATTCTCGACCCATCATAAACCTGCTGAAATAACCTATACTTTTAACGCTGCATTCTTTCTGGCATTGGCATCGTTATTCTATCTTCCTGCCTTAATTCTTTTCCCACTGGTTTGGATCGCAATTTTTGTATTGCAAAAAAATGATAATTGGAGGTTGCTTGTTGTTCCAATATTAGGATTTTGTACCCCTTGGCTTTTTATGTGGACTTATTCCTTTTTAACGGATTCCGCTTCTTCGTTTTGGAATGATATTCTCAAAATCCTTTGGGTTGATCACAATGCCTATTTGTTGGCACCCTACTTTTTAATAATCACCGCTGTGGTTACGATTATCACTACGCTGGGAAGTTTTTCAGTACTCGCTGTTTATCACCGAATGAAAGTGAGCACAAGGAAGTTTTTTGTCATTTTTTACTGGATGCTTGGTTTGGTAATCGCCTCTGCATTAGGGTTGATAACTATTGGTGTTGAGATCGTTGCATTCTCAACAATTCCTGTGGCATATTTAATTTCCCATTTTCTGCTGTCGGAAAAGAGAACAATCTGGAAAGAAATTTTGACGTGGATCTACCTGGCAACTATGGTTTTGACCCTTTATTACACCACTACTATTCAGTTAAAGAACTAACGGAGCTTTATTTTCTTATCCTTCATCGCCAGTAATTTCCTTGCTTAATTTTTTTGTGTATTCTTAGTTAAGGTTTGGATATGATAGGGTTTTCATTGAACTGAACAATACAAACTTCACCTGATGTACAAAATAGCGAAAGGGCAAATATTAATTATTTGCCCTTTCGCTATATTTGGATGATCAAAATGTAAATGCTTATCAATCCGGGAAATATCCCTTGATAATTCCTCTTTTCGAATCTTTGAGAAATAGTAGGATTTCATCACGCTCACGCGAAGCCTGCATTTCTGCTTCAATCACTTCAAGGGCCTGACTATTATTGTATCCTTTCTGATAAATGATCCGGTAGATATCCTGGATCTGGCAGATTACTTCATTGGAGAATCCTCTGCGGCGAAGACCTATTGAATTGACGCCGGCATAGGACAATGGTTCGCGCCCTGCTTTAATATAGGGAGGAACATCCTTACGCACCAATGATCCACCTGAGAGCATCACATGTTTTCCGATATGGCAAAACTGATGTATTCCGGAATGACCACCTATGATTGCAAAGTCGTCAACGACCACCTCACCGGCTAGCGCAACAGAGTTTACAAGTATGACGTTATCTCCCACAACACAGTCATGTGCAACATGAACATAAGCCATAATCATGCAGTTGCTTCCGATCACCGTCTTTCCTTTGGCTGATGTGCCTCTGTTAACGGTGACGCACTCTCTGATTACAGTATTATCCCCAATCTCAACTGTTGAATATTCTCCTTTGAATTTTAAATCTTGTGGCTCTCCGCCAATTACTGCTCCGGAAGAGATCCTGCAGTTTTTGCCAATTCGGCTGCCTGGCAGAATAACTGCAGTTGGACCGATATAAGATCCGTCGCCAATTATTACATCGCTCGAAACAGTGGCGAATGGTTCAATTATAACACCCGCGCCAATCTTTGCATCCGGATGAATATTTGCTAATGGTTGATTCATTGTTATTTAATTAATAACTGGCAATTTGTAATACCAGCGTCTTTATTTGTTTTTTGCTATCTGAGCCATAAATTCTCCTTCACAAACTACGGTGTCACCAACAAATGCGATTGCTCTCATGTTGGCAATTCCACGGCGGATTGGACCCATTAATTTTAATCTGAAAACGAGGGTATCTCCAGGGACAACTTTCTTGCGAAATTTAATGCTATCCATTGTCATAAAGTAGGTTGAGTATTCGCCGTCAGCAGGTTGTGAACTAATTACGAAAACGCCCCCACATTGTGCCATCGCTTCGATGATCAATACTCCGGGCATCACAGGCTCTGCGGGGAAATGGCCTACGAAGAATGGTTCATTCATCGTAACGTTTTTAACCCCGATAATATAGTCTGCCCCTTTTTCGATCACTTTGTCAACTAAAAGAAATGGATTGCGGTGTGGCAACATTTTCTTTATCTGGTTTACATCGTAAAGTGGTGGTTTATTGGGATCATATTCAGGTGCTGTGTTTTCAGAAATGCCTTTTAAATACTCCTTCTGAAGCATCTTGGCAAATTCCGTATTTGGACCATGCCCTGGTCTCTTGGCAACAATGCGTCCTTTGATCCGTTTGCCAATTAAGGCAAGATCTCCAACAACATCGAGCAATTTGTGACGTGCGCATTCGTTGTCGAAACGGAG
>JANYLE010000330.1 GCA_025363795.1 Mariniphaga sp.
CTTTACGATTTAGGTGTCCCAACCGAAAACATTGCTTACGACGATTTTGGTGGATAGCCATCACAAAATAACAATCAGAAATCCTGTTCCCCCAAAAGGACAGGATTTTTCTACCTTTGCAAAAACAGTTTCCCAATGAGAAAATTGATCTTCCTTTTTATAACAGTCATAGGTTCATATACCCTACTATTTGCTCAGGATCTGATTAATCAGACAGATGCCAATGGTCACAAACAAGGGAAATGGATCGGTAAATATCCCGGTGGATCAATCCGCTATGAGGGTTCATTTAAAGATGACAAGCCTGTTGGCGAATGGAAGCGGTTTCATGAAAATGGTAAGATTAAGGCGCAGTTATTCAACCTGCCTAATTCGGATAAGGCCGTGGCAGAGCTTTTTGATATTAACGGAATTCGCTATGCAAAAGGGAATTATATTGGAACGGCAAAAGACAGCACATGGAATTATTATAATAATCTCAGGTTAGTCGGGAAAGAGAATTTCGCAAACGGAGTTAAAAATGGAATTTCGCAGACCTACTATGAAAACGGAGTGGCTGCCACGGAAGTTCTTTGGTCGAATGGGATACTTGAAGGCGTGAGCAGGAGCTTTTACCCGACAGGTCAAAAGAAAACCGAAATCATGTACCACCAGGGGAAACGTAATGGATTAAGTTTGGTCTATTATGAGTCGGGGCAGCTGGAGATTACTGGTCAATACATTAACGATCAATCAGATGGAACCTGGATGTTTTCCGATAAAAACGGCGTTGTGAAATACGAACTAAAATATAAAGCGGGTGTATTGCTGAATCCGGAAGTCATTGAGAGTATTCAGGCAAGTGAGTTCAAAGCTTTTGATCGTAAAAAAGGAACAATCAGGGATCCGGCCAATTTCACCCAAAGTCCGGAAGAGTATCTTCGGAATTAGTGTTTTATGGCTTTTTCGTGGTTTGAATTCTTGTACCAATTGATCACCAGAGCAACCACTTTATTGTAATTTTTCACCCCTTCCTCGATATGGTTCGTTTTGAGGTAGGCATTGTTCGCTGAGGTCTGCATCTGGTCCAGCGTTTTATTCCGTAAGCCCTGCCAATGACTTCGTTGAAACCGCAAATCACGGATTACCGGTTTTTCAATTTTACGGATGTAACTTGTAACGTCTTTTAGCTGACTTGCATCCGAAAGAAAATAAAGTAAAAGATTCACGTATCCTGAATAGTTGAGCCGTTGGTCGTCGGATGTAGTACAGACAACAAAGGCAGCGAAATTAGCCTCCGCCTCGTTGGTAATTCCAAACTGATGCGCTTTCTCATGTGCCAGAACATATGGATATTCCATTGGCAACAGGTAATAATTCAGATGAACCTCATTGAAAAATGGTCCAAAGTAGCCGCTTACGCCTGATTTGGCAAAAAATGAACTGAACAGCATAGTCTTTGGTCGCCTCGAACCATTTGGATAACCAATTCCCAACTCCTTGCTATTTTTGCGGTACGATGCCTCAACCAATTGATCAAGTGCGGAATAATCAGTTGATGAGATAGAAACATAACTTGAATTGGTATGCGCAATGATCGAATCAAGCATTGCCCGAAAAACGTCCTCGTCAGCTTTTGTTTTTACCCAATCAAGGCGGGTTTCAATTTTAGGTCTGAAATAATTGAAGCCCCATGCAAAATAGAAAAAGGCGTAAAGGATTGCCAATAGTTGAATTATCCGTATAATGTACCAGCCCAGTTTTATTTTTCTGAGAACAACCAGCACTATCCCGGTTAATAGCAGTGCAATACATAAAATCCAAAATGTATCCCATAAAGAAAACGGGATAAAGGTGCTAAAGCCTGAGAACAACCTTGCAATGACCGGATAAATCCCGGTCGAATAATAACGCTCTACAAAGCCAGAATTTCCAATTGAGAATCTGACACTTAGAAAAACCAAAATAGCAAGTGTAAAAGGCCACAAAACCGCTATAACCGTTGATCTTCTGAATTTTGGTCTTCTGAATTTTATCTTCATCATACTTTCCGCACTACCTGAATCAGTTCGCCGCAAATCCCATAAAGAATAAATGCAATGGATCCGGTAAAATATTTGTCTGTAAAACTACGAAATGATTGCCAATGTTTAACTTTGGGGATCATGAATGAGCGACTTAAATTATCAGAGTTAAATGGGTTAGTCAAGAAAACGGTTGGTGAAGCTTTCACTGCACCGATCTGGGTTATTGCCGAAATATCCGAATTAAAGACCAACCGAAGCGGCCATTGCTACCTCAATCTGATTGAAAAAGAAGAGAATGGCGATGCGATTGTCGCACAGGCAAGGGCAACCATCTGGTCTTACACATTCAGGATGCTGCAACCTTATTTTGAGTCCACAACAGGACAACAGCTAACCGAAGGGCTTAAGGTTCTTCTAAGCGTATCGGTTGAATTTCATGAGTTGTACGGTTTTAGTCTGAATATTCGCGATATCGATCCAACATATACATTGGGAGACATGGCGCGGCGTCGACGTGAAATTATTGCACGTTTGCAAGCTGACGGAGTGGCAGAAATGAATAAAGAGCTGGAGCTGCCACTTGTCCCTCAGAAAATCGCCATCATCTCATCGCCCACAGCTGCCGGTTACCAGGATTTCATCGATCAGTTAATCAACAATCCTGCCGGGTATAAATTTCATCTGAAGCTATTCCCTGCCATCATGCAGGGTAACCAGGCTGAATCATCCATCATCAGCGCCCTGGAGCAGATTTATCTTTACGAGGACTTTTTCGATGCGGTGGTAATTATACGTGGCGGAGGTTCTCAGGCCGATCTGGGCTGCTTCGACAATTATAACCTGGCCTATTATATTACCCAGTTTCCGCTACCTGTCATTACGGGAATTGGTCACGAAAAGGACGATTCGATAGTGGATATGGTGGCACACACACGCTTGAAGACTCCTACAGCTGTTGCCGAGTTTCTGATCAGTGGCGTGGCACAGTTCGAGCTGCATCTCAATGATTTAAGAAACCAATTCACTGATGTTATTGAAGAATGGCTTGCGGAAGCGAAACGCAATATTGAGCAATTTACACGTGTCATAGCCCCGCTTACCCGCGAAAAGCTATCAAAAGGATATAGCCTGCTTAATCAGACCGTTTGGAAATTTGATAAAACGGTGAAGAAATTCATTAAAAACCGGGACTATCAATTAGACAGGAAAGAAGAGATCATACGGCACGATTTCAAAAATTTCACCCAGCTTCAACTTAGAATACTTGAGAAAAAGACCCGGTTTCTTTCAGTAACACTTCGGCGAAAGACAATCGCAAATCACGATCAGCTAACGCGAAAGATGCAAAAATCGGAGGGATTGATCAGAAAGATCATTTCGGAGAACAGGCACCACCTTGAATTAGCCTATCAAAAGGCAATGCTTATCGATCCGAATAAAATCCTCCAACGTGGTTACTCAATAACAACCTATAATGGAAAGGCACTAAAAAATGTCGATACATTAATTCCAAATGCAATTATAGAAACCAGGCTTTATAATGGTCAAATAATCAGCGAAGTAAAAGAAATAAAAACAGAAAACTAAGAAGATATGAGCAAAAAAAACGGTTCTTATAAAGAAGCTATCACCGAAATAGAAGAAATACTCGGACAACTCGAAAACAACGAGTTAGACGTTGACGAACTCTCCGAAAAAGTTAAAAGAGTATCGCAGTTAGTTTCTCTATGTAAAGAAAAACTCCATAATACAGAGCAGGAGGTAGATAAAATCCTAAAAGAGATGGATAATAATTAAATTAATGTCTCAAAAGGCATTTATTAATAATTGCAATTTACTTACTTATAGCATATTGTAAATTAGATGCTAAAAAACCATAAATTTTTATAAATAAATGTCAAATTGATGATATTTATTCTAATAATCATGATCTGCTATTTATAAATATTGTAATTTTATCGTTCATAATTATTGGATAAATTTAGAAATATGTCAGAAGCAAAAATAGATTTTTCGTTTGACAACCTTCACTTTTCTTGCGAAGGCGATAAGAATTGGGTTGAGATCCAATTAAACCAGGTACTTAACCGTATTCCTGGGCTGAATGGTGCCAAAATAATGGCAAAACCCGAAAAAGTTAATTTCCCACTATCTCAACCAGCTGTTGACGAAGTTTCAATAGTTGGCGCTACAGATGCTGAGGAAAAGGCGAAAGGTAAACGCGGCCGTAAGGCAAAGGTTGTAATAGCCGAACCCATTGCCGAAGAACCATCGGGCGATCCGCTTTATGAGTTTCTTAAAGATAAAAATGCCGATAAGAATCAAGTCAAAAAATTTCTTGCAACAGCGGTTTACCTCCATTCACAAGGAGAGGAAAAATTCTCGACTCCAAGGATTTCCAAATCACTGAAAGCATCTCGTATCGAGAAGTTGCTAAATGCCAGCGATTGTCTGAATAAAAATGAGAAGAAAGGGTTCTGTATCAAGGATGACAAAGAGTTTATTCTCACCGAAGCTGGTATCCACGCTATACTCGGAGATACTCAGGAATAAATAAAAAAACCGCCGAAAAGGCGGTTTTTTTTATTTAAATGTCTAATCCTGAAAATAGTTTAAAAGCTGAACAATTCCTCATTCCTAAAATCCTACATTCATGCTAATCATGAAATTCGTGCCGGCTTGCGGAAAATAACCATCCATTTTATTCCTTTGCCCTCCATAAAAATAGGAATAGACCCAGGCATTACTTTCATATATCTCGTTGAAAATATTATTTATCAGCAAATTAAGCTTTAGTTCTTTAAACAGTTTCTGTTTTAAGGCATAATCGAATTTCAGGTTACTGACAAAATAAGAATCCAGTTTCCGGTCGTTGCTGGCGGTATTATCAATGTACTGCGATCCGACATAATTAGACAAAAGACTAATCTCAAATTTATTGCCTGGCTTATATGTGATTACGCTATTGGCAGTCACAGAAGGAGAGAATGCAAGATCCGTTTTACCAACTACATTAGTG
>JANYLE010000340.1 GCA_025363795.1 Mariniphaga sp.
TCATGTTATCGACATCTTTTTGAGCCCTTGTGGCTTCTTCTGGCTTGCCCAGTTTTTTGCAAAGTTCAACATAGTCGCGGCCGTAGATAACGAACAAACCTGCAATCATCAGCGATTCAGCTTTCGATCCTTCTGCTTTATTTTCAGTTGTCTGGAACGATTCGTTGGGATCGTTAGAGAAACAATTGAGGTTCAGGCAATCGTTCCAGTCAGCGCGGCCAATCAACGGGAAACCATGAGGCCCTAAATTATTAACCACATGATCAAAGGATACGGTAAGGTGGTCGAATAAAGTGCGGGCTACGCTTATGTCGTTGTCGAACGGCACCATTTCGTTGAGGATGCCAAAATCGCCCGACTCTTTAATGTAGCTGATCGTTCCAAGAATTAGCCACATTGGATCGTCGTTGAATCCGCCGCCAATATCGTTATTCCCTTTTTTAGTAAGAGGTTGGTATTGATGGTAGCAACCACCATCCTGAAATTGAGTGGAAGCAATATCGATAATTCGTTCGCGGGCACGCTCAGGAATCTGGTGAACGAAGCCTATTAAATCCTGGTTCGAATCGCGGAAACCCATTCCACGACCTATTCCACTCTCGAAATACGAAGCTGAACGCGAGAAGCAGAAGGTGATCATACACTGGTACTGGTTCCAGATATTTACCATCCGGTCGAGTTTTTCGTCACCCGATTTTACTGTATAAATACTGAGCAGATCTTCCCAATACTTCTTAAGATCGGCAAACGCAGCATCCACTTTTTCGGCAGTATCGAACCTGGCAATAGTCATCTTCGCCTTGGTTTTATTGATAACACCTTTTGATTCCCACTTTTCGTCTTCGGCATTTTCAACGTATCCTAACAGGAAAACGAAATCCTTTAATTCTCCGGGTTTAAGTTCTATTTCAATATAATGAGATGCAATAGGCGACCAGCCATGTGCTACGGTATTCCCCGGTTTTCCATCGGCAACTACTTGTGGTTCGTCGAAACCATTATAAAGGCCAAAGAAAGATTCGCGGTCGGTATCATAGCCTTGAACCGGTGTATTTACCGAGTAATAGGCGTAATGGTTGCGCCGTTCCTTGTATTCGGTTTTGTGGTAAAGAACCGATCCATCAATTTCAACTTCGCCGGTCGAAAAATTGCGCTGGAAGTTTTCCATATCTGCAGCTGCATTCCAGAGGCACCACTCAGTGAACGAAAAAAGTTTGAGCTTTTTGGTTTTCGGTGAATTATTGGTGACAGTGAGTTTTTGTACCTCTGCCCATGTTTTTAGCGGAACAAAGAACAAAACTTTGGCTGTCACGCCATTCTTTTCACCTTCAATGGTCGTGTAATTCATGCCATGACGACATTCATATTTATCGCGCGGGGTTTTGCAGGGTTTCCATCCGGGTGACCAGACCGTATCTTCATCTTTGATATAGAAATAACGACCGCCGCTATCCATGGGCACATTGTTGTAGCGATACCGGGTAAGGCGACGGAATTTGGCATCTTTATAGAAGGTATAACCACCGGCAGTATTGGATATCAATGAAAAAAAATCTTCATTGCCAAGGTAGTTGATCCATGGCCACGGCGTTTGTGGGTTGGTGATCACATACTCCCGGTTCTTATCGTCAAAATGTCCGAATTTCATATTCCTGATTTTTATATTTTTATTTTATATATTCTTGCATTTAAGCCCGTTCATTGGCTCTCCGGTTATTTAATTCAAGGGTGATGTTATCCATTTTCTTTTGATCTAACGGATAAAGTGACATAACTGCAGCAGTAATTATTGCAACGATTGTCGGAATCCAGCTCATGAGCATAATAATCCCCGGAACTGCACCCTGAATAGACAACTCATCATGTCCGTTGTAATGGAAGGCGGCCAGCACAAATCCGATAATTGCACCCGCAATACCTCCGCCAAACTTGGTTGCAAACGATCCGGCCGAATAGACAAGCCCTGTGGCCCTGCGCCCGTTCTTGAATTCTGAATAGTCAGCAGCATCGCCAAGCATGGCAAAGAACAGTGTTGGGAATACGGCGGCCCCAAACTCGGAAATGATACCAATCGTGAAAATACCAATAGTGTCTCCCGGGCCGCAAAAAACAAATAATGAATTTACAAAACCTGAGAAAATCAAAGCACCTATAAATAGATTGCGTTTCCCATATTTTTTCCCCAGAGGAGCTGTAATCATTGCACCAGCTATTGAAGCCAGCATTAATCCTATCATAAAAGAAGCGGCCAGCAACTGATTGTGCAGATAATGACTAAAGTAGATGACTACAATACCTTGTTTTATTGAGTTGTAAACATTAAAAAGTATGCCAATGAAAAGAAGTATAATCCATGGCCGGTTTCTGACGAGATCTTTCAAGTCTTTTACCAGATTTGTTTTCTGTCCTTTGGGAGGTTGGACACGTTCCTTTGTGGTCGCAAAAGTTACCATAAGAAAGAGTGACAAGAAAACAGACATTATATAAATGGCGGAGCTATAACCTCTTTTCTGGTCGATGATACTGATGTTTTTGGCGACAAGTTTTTCTTCTCCGGCTACGACAAAAGAATATTCTTTATTTGCTTCCATTGAGAAGCTTTTGCCTATAGTAGGAACATTGAGGCTATCCTTAACCGGAGGATTGGTCCAGGTAAACAGGGCAATTCCATCTTTGGTTTTGATGTTTACATTTTTAATGTCCTCATGCGTCGAAACGGTGACTTCGTATTTTTTCGCGTCCAGTTGCTGCACATTTATTGTCGGATCGATATTTCCAAAGTGCGCCACCAAAAACAACAACGCACCCTGAACCACCATTCCACCCGTAAAAGCGCCAACCATGCGGTACGAACCCAGGCTTGTACGTTCTTTGTCGTCGGGAGACATTACGGCCATTAATGCACCGTAGGGGATATTGTTCGCTGTGTAAATCAGGAAGAACAACAGATAGGTAGCGTAAGCATAAATAACTTTTCCGGTTGGACCCAGGTTCGGGGTTGTAAACAGCAACGATAGCGATATTCCCAAAGGAACGGCCGTCCATAATATCCATGGACGAAATTTTCCATATTTTGAGTTGGTTCTGTCGCAAACGATACCCATTAGAATATCGATAATTCCGTCACCAAATCGGGCAATTAGAAAAAGAACACCAACTACAGCAGGATTCAGTCCAAATACATCGGTATAAAAGATAAATAAGAATGTGGCCACACCCCGCCATGCAATGTTTGCAGCACCGTCACCAAGTGCATAACCGATTTTCTCAGAAAATTTTAGTTTTTGATTGATTAAATTCATGACAATTGGAATGGTTTTTATGTGTTAGAGTTTCGCTATAAATTTATCACTTTTAATTGGTCAGAATTTTATTTCATTTACTTCGGGTGCCTGGTTTCAAATTTTGTTGAAGCCCGTAAGTAATTTGCTTTAGCATAGTGCCTTTTACATTGAAAATAAACATCATATTCGATTGTTTTTCAACCTTTCCGCTGATTCGTAAATCAATTGACGCATCTGCATTTATCACAAGCGAGTTCTTCAACTTTCCATTTTTGTTCAGACAAATGTCAAAACCGTGAATATAACCAGACACTCCACTTCTTGCGCCAGGCAAATGAAAATACTCGTGTAGCTTTTGAAAATTTGGAAGTAAAGATAGGTTTTGAAATATTTTTGCTCCTCATGCAGATTTTCAAATAGTAATGGTTTTTTATCCTAATATTTGCAAATTCGCAACAAAATGGATAGATGTATGAATGAGTTTTATGAAAAGTTATCAAAAGAAGCAGAATGCTGTATTAATTTCCTTGATGTTGAATGTCCCCGCCTTGTAGTTCCCTGGCATTTTCATCCTGAAGTGGAATTAATGTATATCGCGAAAGCCCGCGGCACGCGTTTTGTCGGCGACCATTCTGAGTCATTTGGGGATGGTGAAATTTGTCTTATTGGACCAAATTTGCCCCACGTGTGGAGAAGTGATCCGATATACCAGGAAAATATTCCGGGGCTTACTGCCCACGTCCAGGTTGTCCATTTTAATGATGCTATTTTTAAGGGACCTTTGGCTATATTGCCCGAAATGCAAGGGATTAATCAACTACTTTTTGAATCGCAGTACGGAATTAAATTTTACGGATCAGCAAGAGAGAGCATTGAAATTCAGATGAAGGAATTTATCAAGACTACAGGTATCGAAAAATTATTACAACTGATAAAAATACTTGATTTCATGTCAAAAACCGATGAAAAGCAATTGCTGGTCAGCACCGGGTATTCAAAAATCAGAAAATCAACTGATTTTGACCGCTTTGATAAGGCTCACCGTTACATAATCGACAATTTTCAGGAAAACATCAATCTTAATACAGTTTCTGCTATAATCGGGATGACCCCAACATCATTTTGCCGATACTTTAAAAAACATACAAGCAAATCATTCCATACCGTTTTAAATGAAATAAGGATTGGCCATGCCTGCAAACTATTAATAGAAAATAAAATGAATATTTCGGGGATTTGTTACGATAGCGGATTTAGCAATATATCCAACTTCAACGAACAATTCAAAAAAATAAAAGGTATCCCTCCCAGCCAATACATAAAGATTAGGGAAAAGCCATACTGACCGACCAATTTTTTTACTATTCCAAATTGTATTTTTATATGCCACCTCTTTAAATATCAATGCCGCGGCATATTCGTTTATAAATTATCTTTGCGAACATCACCAGATTAATAAGAACTGAACTCGGCTTGGAACTGTCTGATAATCTTTATTTAGGTATTATTGTTACAAATCCACGCAGGCGAATATCCCTGGACGAAGCACCTATCATCATTCTGAAATCGCCGGGTTCAACCACTTTCTTCAGATTAATATCCAGCATCGACAACATTTCAGGATTAACGACAAAACTTACTTCTTTGGTTTCTCCCGCATTCAGATGGATCCGTTGAAAACCTTTCAGTTCAGTAACGGGACGGACAACTGAAGCCAGTTCATCGCGCACATACAACTGAACCACCTCGTCGCCACCCAGTTTTCCGGTATTGGTAATTTTGCAGCGAATAATTGTTGAGTCAGTTGCTGCGATTTTATTCTTCTCAATTTGCAAATCTGAATACTCAAAGGAGGTATAACTCATTCCGTAGCCAAACGGGAAGAGAGGCTGACCTGTCAGGTTATTGTAATCGTCACCACGTCCGGTTGGCTTATGATTGTAAACCAATGGTAGTTGTCCTTCAAAAACCGGAAATGTGATTGGCAAACGTCCGGCAGGATTGTAATCGCCAAACAAAACATCGGCAACCGCATTTCCACCATCTTCGCCCGGATACCAAACATCGAGGATCGCTGGCACATTCTTCAGCCAGTTGTTCATCGTTATTGCACTACCACCAACAAGCACGACGACCACCGGTTTACCTGTGGCAGCAACCTTGTTGATTAATTCTTCCTGGCGACCCGGCAGATTCAGGTAGGCACGATCTCGGAATTCTCCCTCTTCGATACCAACCACGACTACTGCGACATCGCTTTTTGAAGCCAGTGCAACCGCTTCGTTTATTTCTTCTGTTTGATTGTTAATCAGGTTTGCGTTCCAGACAAGACGAAAAAAAGCATTGCCGGTCGGTTCAAAAAACTCAATGCGGATATCGTATTCTTTCCCCTTTTCAAATGAGTAATCAGTCAATAAAGCTTGTTTACTAAGTTTCTTCCAGTTGTCGATCACCAATTGATTATTCAGAAATAAACGGTATCCATCGTTTCCGTCAATGCCAATTTTGAATTTTCCGGTTGAAGGTGCCTTCAGTTTTCCGGTCCAGCGGACAGAATAGAAATCGTAGCTCAGTTTTTCAGGATCAGGAGAAAAGAGGGTCCATTGAAACTGAACCTGCGGATCAAGACGCTTGAAAACAGGTTTTCCTGCCAATGTTATATTGTTGAAATATTCGCCGTTCAACCCTTTTTCAGTTTTCCCTCCAGATGAACACGAAAGGAACTCCGATGCAACCGTAAAATACTCCACATTTTCACGATCGCAACCTTTGGCATACCGAACTTCGGTTTGTTTGCCCAGCTTATTTTTAATGCCTGCCAAAATGCTCACCAGATTGATACCCGGACCACTGTAACCACCCAGACGGGCTCCGGCAGCATCTGCCCCGATCACTGCAATGGATTTAATGGATTTCCGAAGCGGCAAGGTTTGTTTTTCGTTTTTCAGCAGAACCATCGATTCTTTGGCTGCCTGTTTGGTAAGCTGTCGATGTGTCGGATGCCCGTTCCATTCTCCAGCAGCTTTGGTTTCGATGTACGGATGGTCGAAAAGTCCCAGTTCAAATTTCATTCTCAGCACGCGTGAAACAGCATTGTCAATCGCTTCCTGATTAATCCGGCCGTCGTAAAACGGAGGTGAGAAAAGCTTGTAATGATCATAACTGGTCTGGAAAATCACGTCCAAGCCATTGTTTATGGATTTTGCAGTCGATTCGGGATAATCTTTGGCTGTAAAATGCAACACATTGGCACCGCCAGTTGCCCCGGCATCCGAAATAACAAAGCCTTTAAATCCCCATTCCTTTTTCAGGATTTGATTAAGTAACCAATCGTTTGCCGTACAGGGACTTCCGTCAAGCGAATTATAGGAAGTCATCACCGAACGCGAACCGCCCCGTTTAAAACAAGCTTCAAAAGGAGGAAGATAAATCTCGCGCAGCAAACGTTCGTTAAAATGAATAGGGTAACTATCACGACCGCCATCGCCTACATTGGCCAGGTAATGTTTGGGTGTAGTGATCACACCCATCTTTTCAAATTCAGAAACGAAAGCCACTCCCATTTCTGAAGCCAGGAAAGGATCCTCGCCATAGGTTTCTTCAGTACGCCCCCAACGCACATCGCTTGCAATATTGACGACAGGCGATAAAATCTGCCTGATTCCCCTTGTTTTGCATTCGGTCGCAATGGCTTTCGAAACCTGATGCATCAGATCCGTATTCCATGTAGCAGCCAATGCAATGGATTGAGGAAATGCAGTGGCTCCGCGCCTGACCAGTCCATGCAATGCCTCATCAAAAGGGATAATCGGGATACCCAGCCGGCTTTCTTCAATAAAAAAATGTTGCATATCATTCACCATTTCCGCAGTTTCAAGGGCCGAAGCACCTGCTGCATAACTCAGCATTTGTCCGGCGGCATTCGCATTTTGTCCGGCCGTACTGACCTGAAAGCCGAAAATGCCGGTTTTATACTTCTCTTTATCCTGACTTAAATCGCCGGGGATCATAAACATTTGCCAGAATTTTTCTTCCTGAGTCATTCGTGAAAGCAGATCCTTTACACGGTCTTCGACTGGTACTTTGGGGTCTTTGTAAGGTTGTGCCTTGGCCTGACCAATCAGGATCAAAACCAAAAATACAAGGGACAATTTTCTCATGATATTGGGTTAATGTCAATTAATCGCATCCGTAATAAAAACGGATCAAATTGAAAAATTACTCAAAAGTTATTTTGACTAAACTGCTCTAAATAGACTTATTTAACGGTCGCCACAATTTCCTTTAATTCTCCGTTCACCCTCACTTTCACATGATCCGGCTTAGATGAGCAGATTTTAAAATTAGTTACCTTACCATCTTTCCAGGTACAATCTACCACAAAACCACCTCTGGCCCGCAATCCGGTAAATGATCCGTTTGAAGCCCATCGTTTTGGTATAGCCGGAAGTAATTGTATTTCTCCAGCATGACTTTGCATCAGCATTTCTGTCATAGCAGCAGGAATTCCGAAATTACCATCTAACTGGAATGGCGGATGGTTACAGAAAAGATTGGGCAACGTGTTATAGGTGAGCAGACCGCGTATCATGATTCCGGCGCGTTCACCTTCTCCTAAACGGGCCCAAAGAGCACAACGCCATGGCCACGTCCATGAGCGGCGGCTATCTCCCACTGTCGATTCAACCGTGAACGGCGTATTTTCATTCTTCCCATAATTACCACTGCGACTGCGTAAAGAGAGGATAGCTGCTTTTGCCAGTTCCGGAGTTTTGGTCATGCTTATCTGGTGACCCGGATAAACAGCAAACAAGTGTGATGTATGACGGTGGTCATCGTTTGGATCATCGCGATCCTCCTGCCATTCTTGTAACTGTCCCCATATCCCGATTTTGTTGGGAGCCAGATGAGCCTGCATAGTTACTACCTTATTTTGATAATCGCTATCAATATTCAGTGCATTAGCAGTTTCAAGGTAATTTTGGAACAAATCCCAAACCAGTTGCTGATCCATCATGACACCGTCCTCACGTGGGCCATGCTCTGGCGACCACCCGTTAGGAACCATTAATGTTCCTTCAGGCATTTTCTTAAGACGATCTTCCCAATATTCACATATTTCTTTAATTATTGGGTAGGCAGTCTGTCGCAAATAGTTGTTATCCAGCGTAAAAGCCCAATGCTCATAAACATGCTGAGCATACCAGGCGCTGGCAGGAATATTCCATTCCCAACCATTTCCACCAAAAATATTCTGACTGGTGCGAGCTGTCCATCCCCGGGTTTTCTCTCCAAAAGCTTTTCTGGTGGCTATCCGGCAGGGTTCAAGTGCAGCTTCAATGAAATCGATCAACGGCAGTTGGCATTCTGAAAGGTTGGTCGATTCAGCGGCCCAGTAATTCATCTGTATATTGATGTTATTGTGGTAATCGCTGGCCCATGCCGGTTTATTACTATCGTTCCATAATCCCTGTAAATTGGCAGGTAAACCACCCGGACGAGACGAACTGACCAGCAAATAGCGGCCATACTGAAACATTGTTTCTTCCAGTTCAGGATCCTCTGTCCCTTTTTGTTGTCTTTTTATTTTATCGAAGGCTTTAGCATCAACCTTATTACCATTAGGTTCGGCAATCGTACCTCCAACTCCGGAATACCGTTTCAAACGTTCGTCGGTTGGTAAAGCCAGTAAATCCGTTGAAGTTTTGCCAATATTTAGCGTTACCCGACCAAGTAGTGCATTTATATCCTTAATATGATTATTCCTTAACGTTTTATAAGATTTAGCTTGAGCCGCTTTCAGCTCTTTTTCGATCACAGGCATTGGATCTGTGCCACGCCAGTTGGATTTATAGTCAGGTTTATAGTTGGTGCGTGCATCAACAAGCAAAGTCAGCGAGTTACAGTTTTCGAAGATCAGGCTATTACCTTCAATTTTCGTTTTACCTCCATCGTGCAAAATACGGACCACAGCTGCATACTTTAGTTTGTTGGGCATTTCTCCTTCAAAACTCACACTGTTTTCAGTTGATTGACTCGTTGCTCCTTGTGCAGAAGTGAGCGAAAGCTTTCCGGAAAAAGCACCATTTTTATCGGAGGTATAGCTGAAAGCCATCACCTGATCGGGATAACTGGCAAAAGCTTCTCGCTTGAACCGTATACCACTTTGAATAAATGAAGTCTGATGAATAGCGTTAGAGATATCCAATGAACGACTGTAATTGGTCGCAGCATTTTGACCGGTAAAATCAAGGATAATTTCGCCAAAGTTTCGATAGGTGCCAAACCCATGATCTCCGGTTTCATATTCCCCATCCCAGTTGTTGTCGCCCGACCAAAGGCTTTGTTCGTTGAACTGGATTATTTCCTGATCTATCCCGGCAAAGAACATAGCCCCCATCCGGCCATTGCCGATAGGCAATGCCTCGGCAGACCATATTTTTGCAGGTAGCTTGTACCAAAGTTTTAACGGTTGATTGTCACCGGCAAAACCAAACCCGCAAACAAACAGGTTGATCAGAAGGACAGAAAGGTGTTTGGTAAAATTCATAATTTCTTAGTTTAATCCGCCTTGGCCGCGGTATAGTTTGACAGACTTATCAAGTTTTAGTTTTAATACAGTCACGTATTTGTCCAGTACATTTTCCGGAACATCAATGTACACAAGTCCTGGAACAGGACTCCATGAAATTTTACCAACCACTTTGTGATTCAATTTTGTGCCATTCCCAACTACCGTAATGTCTTCAATTTTATTCGCAAGCCCCTTCAGCATAATTGTTCCGCTGGTCTTGCCATGCAGAAACAGGTATAGCGTTGTTGAGTCTTTTGACAATGTGGTAGGACCATAAAAGTGGCCCTGGGGAAGACCTCCGATCGTATTAAAGATAGCTTCACCGTTTTTTTTGTTCCAGGCTCCCAATTCCTTCAGTACTTTGATTTGTTCTTCAGGAATGGTCCCATCTTCTTTGGGTCCCATATCCAGCAATAAATTACCGCCATTCGAAACTGCATCCACAAATATGGTGATCACTTCATAAGGTGTTTTCCAGTTATTGTCGTTGTGATATCCCCAGTTTTCGTTTGTCGTCATACACAATTCCCACCAGTTAAATTTCGGTCTTGAAACCGGGAAATTTTGTTCAGGCGTGTCATAATCACCATAACCTTGCAGCCGGCCATTGATAATTGCTTTGGGATTTCCGGATAAAATAATCTGCCGAACTTTCTGCGCTTCCCACTCTTCAGCGCTATGTTCCCAGTCGCCGTCAAACCACCATAAATCAGGCTTGAACATCGTATTGATTTCTTTGATTTGTCCCTGAAAAAAAGCTCTGAAATGGTTCCACCGTTCATAGTCATTTTCAATTATATACTTTGAGCTATCTTTCAGAAAGCCGGGATAATTCGCATCTGTCCAATCGATCAGCGAGAAATAAGCGCCACATTTGATATTTCTTTTGCGAAGCTCCTCAAAAAATGGTTTGATCATATCACGTTTAGCCGGTGAAGCCTTAACAATACTCAGGTTATTCATTTTTGTATCATACATGGCGACCCCATCGTGGTGTTTGGTGGTAATAACAGAATACCGGGCACCACTTTCCTGAATCAGGTCTGCCCAGGCAGCAGGGTTGTAATTTTTAAGCGTGAAACCTTTGATTTGCTTCATATAATCGGCATGGCTGATTTTTTTGTTGTGAAAACTCCATGATTCATCGACACCATTAACGGCATAGATCCCGGCATGGATAAAAATGCCCAATTTGGCATCGGCAAACCATTGCATTTTGTCCTTAATTTCTTTCGGGTCTATTTTGTTTTGGGAATACCCAAGTACAACGACGAATAAAAAAAGTGAACTCAAAAATAATTTTCCTGTAATTCTCATTGCTATATTATTTTGTAGATGAAGTTTTTAAATCAGATGACACATCCTTTTCACCCTGTTTTAAACAGGCTCGGAAGTGAAATACAATAAAGGTTTACTTTGCGTAAAAGTAGGTATTTTTGCATACCGCTGGTAATGATTCAACCACTAAAGATCACTGACGAGGGTATAATTTAAGAAACAGTCTGTCAGTATAATTCTGAATATCAGACTAAGGAGATTTTTAAATTTTGCTGAATCAGCAGCATCAAGGGAAACAGAAAAGTGAAAATCAACTTTAAATTAGCTTCAGGTACCCCAATTCGCATCTCCTCAATTTGCCTGAAAATGATATTTGGAATCGGGAATAAACCTTTATTTTTGTGTGTTATACCCAACATCATGAAAAAAATACTAAGCCTCTGTATCGCACTTTTTCTGGCTTCGGCTGGTACTGCGCAAATTCAAATTGTAAAAAACGGCAAGGCCATTGGTCGGATCATTGTTGATCAACATTGTAAAACGGATCAGCAGGCCGCCCTTCTTTTGAACGACTTTGTTCATCGAATTTCAGGAGCAAGTTTGCCAATCGTTTTGCCTGGTGTGAAACCTGAAAGAGGTGACATCATCATCCAAAGTTTATCCACAATGAAATCGCCGGAGAATTTGTCCGGAATTGCAGAAGACGGGTTCAGGTTCATTGGTAAAGACCCCTGGTTTCGGATCCTTGGGGGCAAAGGATCAGGCACAGTTTATGGTGTCGTCACATTGCTGGAAAATTATTTTGACGTGCATTATTACGCTGCCAATGCCTATACCTACCCCAGGAAAACAGATCTGTGGCTACCGGCAATTTCCGAAAGAACCGATAACCCGAGTTTCCGGTACCGGCAAACCCAGGCATATAGTCTGGCGACGGATTCATTGTATAAAATCTGGCACCGGCTTAAAGAACCGAAGGAGATTTTTGCAGGAAATTATTGGGTTCATACTTTCGACCGGATTCTCCCTTCAGCTAAGTTTGGCAAAACTCACCCTGAATATTATTCGTTCATCAATGGCCAGCGGCGTCCCGGATCGGCCAGCCAGTGGTGTTTGAGCAATCCGGAAGTTTTTGAAGTGGCTGTGCGACAAATTGATTCAATATTTAAGGCGAATCCGGATCAGAAAATGATATCAGTGAGCCAGAACGACGGCAACAATACCAACTGTTCGTGTGACCTTTGTAAAGCCGTTGATTTGGAAGAAGGGAGCCCGTCTGGAAGTCTTATCCGGTTTCTGAATAAACTGGCCACCCGTTTCCCGGACAAAGAATTCTCAACACTGGCATACCTGTATTCGGTGGCTCCTCCCAAACTGGTGAAACCGCTGCCGAATGTTAACATCATGCTGTGCGATATAGATTGCTACCGTGAAGTCACTTTAACCGAAAATGCTTCTGGAAAGGCATTTATGAAAAACATGGAAGGCTGGTCAAAAATATCCAACAATATTTTTGTGTGGGACTACGGCATTAACTTTGATAATTATGTGTCACCATTCCCGAATTTCCATATCCTTCAGACCAATATGCAGCTGTTTAAAAAGAACAACGTGAATATGCATTTTTCACAAATTGGCGGAAGCAAAGGGGGCGATTTCTCGGAACTCCGGAGTTACGTGGTTGCCAAATTGTTGTGGAATGTAAACTGCAATGTCGATTCTGTTATCCAATCGTTTCTGAAAGGATATTACGGTGCCGCCGCTTCCTACCTCTACCAGTATATGAAAATTCAGGAAGGTGCTTTACTTGGAAGCCAAATTCCGTTATGGATCTACGACACACCGATCACACATAAAAATGGGATGCTGAATGCCAACCTGATTCGCCGGTATCGGCAGCTATTTGACGATGCGGAAAAGGCTGTGTCTTCGGATCCGACCTATTTGAAGCGGGTGCAACAGCAACGACTGGTCATTCAATATGCCGAACTCGAGATTGCGCGTACCAGTGTTTTTGAGGATGTGAACAAGATCAAACAAGATCTGGCCCTTTTCCGTAACAGGGCAAAAGAGTTGGGAGTCACTTCCCTGAATGAGC
>JANYLE010000341.1 GCA_025363795.1 Mariniphaga sp.
GACATAGATCTGAACCTTAGGTAATCGCCCGTCGTTGAAAAAGTTATTCAATGAATAAACCAATTCCTGTGTACGACCGATCGCAAACGACGGTATGATCAGTTTTCCACCTCTTTGAACACAAGCCTCTGTAACCACGCGCAATAAATCTTCCTCTGCCACTTGTAAATGAGGGTGCAACCTGTCACCATAGGTCGATTCCGTAATGAGGTAGTCGCATTGGGCAAATGGTTCGGGGGCTTTCAGGATACGGCTCGAAGGACGGCCAATATCGCCCGTATAAGCGATTTTAGTAACCTTTCCGTTTTCGGTAATTTCGATCAAAGCCGCACCGGCGCCCAGCAAATGTCCGATATTTGTAAACCGCACTTTTACCGAATCGTTGATATAAAATTTCCGGTTTGGAGCAGTGCCAATAAAAAGTTCCATACAATGTTCCGCATCTTTCTTCTTATAAATTGGCTCGACAGGTTCCAATCCATGGCGGGCTCTTTTCTTGTTAAACATCTCGGTATCACTTTCCTGTATATGACCACTGTCAGCCAGCATAATTGCGCAGAGGTCACGCGTTGCATTTGTGCAGATCACTGAGCCTCTGAATCCCAGCCTGTAAATGAAAGGGATCAACCCCGAATGGTCGATATGGGCATGAGTCAATATGATATGATCGATTTCGGAAGGTTCGAAACCCAGGTTCCGGTTCATTCCATCGGTTTCCTGACCTTTTCCCTGGAACATTCCGCAGTCGAGCAGAATTTTTTTTCCATTATCAAGCGTGATCAGTGTTTTACTGCCGGTTACTTCGCGGGCAGCACCTATAAATTTAATTTTCATGATACTTGAGTATTAATAAAGATCTAAAGGTAAGAAAAATGTGGTTCAAGCGCTAATATAGAAGGGATGAAAATTATGCTATACAGCAGTTTGTTTTATATTTTTTTAAATGATTAACTGTTAGACTTATGGCTGTATGATCCTCAGGTAAATTGTAATCTTTAGGTCGTTTTCAATTACTTGCGCCAATTGCCGTATTTACTGATTTAATCATCCCGATACAGAACTGAAAGTATTTCGAAAACAACCTCCCCTGGCAATAAAATGAGATCCGGTTTCGCCTTAACCGATTATAACCGATTATAACCGGATATAACCGGATATATCCGGATAATCGGTCATTTCCGAAAAGCATCTCTTTAATTTCATCGTATGAAAAGTTAAAAAAGATTTATAAATGTCAAAATCTTACGAAACCTGAATAGCTATGCAAAATATTATACCTCCCTAATAATCATTTATTTGCTTTTGTGAATATAGTTGACTGAATTGATATTAAGCCAGATTCTTCTTTTATTAGCTTTCCCACCACTTCGACGTTTTTTCGACCGAGCAGTAAAACAGATCAGCATTAATAGCCGGACTACAATGAAAAATATTTACGCAGTTCCAACACCTATAGGCTATAAAGCCTTTGAATTCGATTCCGAAATCAAAAAACCAAAAATATGAAAGCAAAATCCTTACCGATCGCCTTGGGCAAGTTTAATAAGTTGCTCAGTTTTATCTTATTATTTCTGCTTCTTGCAGGATTTTCTAATACGCTTATGTCGCAAACAGTATCTATTTTCACTGACAAGGATGATTATTCACCTGGTACATATGTAATTATCACCGGTTCGGGTTGGCAAAACGATAGTCTTGTGCAGCTTACCTTGACGCACCTTGATCCTTTCCCAGACCCATTACACACCCACGAATCCTGGAATGTTACGCCTAATCTGGATGGCTATATTTATTACGAATGGTACGTTGATGCCCAGGAATTGAATACATCCTTTCAGTTAGACGCTTTGGGACTGACAACAGGGTTAAATGCAACAACCTTTTTTACAGATGCAAATCTGCAAAATTTTGCAATTCCAGCTCAATCAGGAACGTTAATTTATGGGACTTCGAGTGTTGCTACTTATATTTTTACAGTTTCAACTAATAGCACTTCTGGAAATGCCAATGTAGTAATGAGTGTAACTGGTTTACCAGTTGATATATCAAGCTATATTTTCACTCCACAAAGTTTCACTCTTGCACCCAGTAGCTCACAAAGTGTAAAACTTGAAGTGATTTCTAAAGATATTACAAATGCTGTTTCTGCTAATTTTAGTGTAACTGCAACAGGTGGTGGAGGTGGAGGATTTAAGACAGCTAATGGCAATTTTTTAATTAACAAAGCCAACCAAGCCATTTCTATCGTTACATCCTCACCAGCTAATGCAGTATACAATACAGGCTTTACAGTAGCTGCAACGGCAAGTTCAGGATTACCGGTAGCTTATACCAGCACCACCCCTTTGATCAACACAGGTGCCACTTATACGATGAATAGTGGTACCGGAATAGGTGTTGTACGATACAATCAGGCTGGTAATGCCAACTACAATGCAGCACCTGAAGTAACCGCGAACGTTGCGGCAGTGAAAGCTAAAGCAACTATTTCGCTGAGTAATTTAAGCCAAATTTACGATGGTACGGCCAAATCAGCGACCGCTACCACTTCCCCAGCAGGATTGACTGTGGTGTCGTTTACCTACGACGGTTCATCAACGGCTCCAACCAATGCTGGTTCATATGCTGTTGTAGCTTCATTAGCCAATGCGAATTACCAGGCAACAAATGCTACCGGTTCATTGATTATTGATAAAGCTATACCAACATTTACAAATCTTACGGCCAGCCAGAGTATTACTTATGGTACTTCTACCATACGTTTAGCAGGTACCATTAATGGAATCACCCCACCTTCAGGTACGATTACATTGACCATCAATGGGATATCTCAAAATACTACAAGAGGGACAGGATCGAATTCGAATAATTTCAGCGTTGATTTCAATACTGCTTCGCTTGGTGTTGCTGCTTCTCCGTATACAATTACATACACTTACCCCGGAGATATTAATTTTAAAACCATCAGTGATGCTACAAAAACATTAACGGTTACACAAGCGAACGCAACCATTTCACTTAGCAGTTTGAGTCAGACCTACGATGGATCTCCAAAAGCGGTGACTACATCAACCGTTCCTTCCGGTTTAAGCGTGGTGACTGTTACTTATGACGGTTTATCAAGTGTTCCTACCAATGCTGGTTCGTACGCGGTTGTTGCCTCGTTAACCAACGATAATTACTCGGCAAAAAATGCCAGCGGTACTTTGGTCATTGCAAATGCAAGTCCTTCATTTACTAATCTTACAGCAAGTCAGTCTATCACATATGGTACTCCAACAATAACTCTAACTGGTAAGATTGCAGCAGGCGCTTTAATACCAGGCGGCTCTGTTTCTGTAGCGGTTGATGGTACAAGTGGAACAGGAACCATTGCCGGGGACGGAACTTTTAGCATACTTTTGAATACGGCTTCAGTTCCAGTAGCAGCTCCATACATCATTACCTATAGTTATGCTGCTTCAGCCAACTTAAATGGAGCTACAAATAGTTCGACCACATTGACAGTAAACAAAGCTACGCCGGTCTTTTCAAATCTTACTACAAGCCAAACCATTACTTACGGAACTCCTACGGTAACTTTAACAGGAAAAATTAATGCCGGAACTTTGATCCCGACTGGCTTTGTTACTATAGCTTTTGATGGTACCAATCAAACAGGAGCTATTGCAGGAGATGGTTCATTTAGCTTAGTTGTAAATACCGCTTCAGTTGCTGCCTCAGTAACTCCATATGTGATTACTTACAGTTACGTAACTACAACTAATTTCAGCGCAGCTTCAAATAATTCAACTTCAATTACTGTTGATAAGGCCACTGCTACAATTTCGTTGACTAATCTGACCCAGACCTATGATGGTACAGCCAAATCTGTGACAGCCACCACAAATCCAATAGGTTTAACTGGAGTTTCGATTACTTACAACGGTTCGGCAACTGCACCTACTAATGCAAATTCTTATGCTGTTATAGCTTCGTTAAATAATACGAATTACCAAGCAACAGATGCTTCAGGTACATTGGTCATTGCTAAAGCCAGCCCTACATTTACGAATATGACTGCCAGCCAATCGATCGTTTATGGTACTCCGTCAATTACTTTGTCAGGTAAAATTTCTGCACGTTCGATTGTGCCAACCGGTTCAATAACAGTTAATGTTGATGGAGTAACCACCACAGCAGCAATTAAGCAGGTAGGTTCATCTATTGTTCTTGGAACATTCACAGCTACAATAACGACCTCTTCAATCAATGCAAGTGCTGTTCCATACACTATTATCTATGACTATTCAGGTGATAATAACTTTGGACCAGCTCAGGATGCATCAACTGCACTCACTGTAAACAAAGCCGCTACTTCTGTAGCACTAGCTTCTTCGGTCAATCCTTCCGTTTGGGGCGAGTCAGTTACTTTCACTGCAACTGTATCGGCCACAGCTCCAGGAGCAGGCACTGCAACAGGAATTGTAACCTTTAAAGATGCCGGTTCAATAATTGGAACAGGAACACTGGCATCAGGAGTTGCAACATACAGCACAACAGCATTCTCTGTAGCTTCTCATTCTATCACAGTAGTGTTTGAAGGTGACGGAAACTTCGAAACCAGCACTTCAACTGTTGTTAACCAGGTCGTCAATGTTACACCTACAATTGTTGCTGTTACGTCAAATCCGGCTACTGTGCAATATTCGGATCAAGTAACTTTGACTGCAACAGTTTCTGCAGCTAACTCAATTGCACAAACAGAATTAAATAGTACGGGTGGTACAGTAACATTTAAATTGATTCTTGGCAATGCTAATGTTGTTATATTAGGAACAAATAGTACATCCAATACGACCAATGGAAAATGGAATGCTGTTGGCACATTTACCATTCCATACGCTCCTGGTTCATATACAATTATTGCAGAATTTAAACCAACATCTACCAGTTTAGATAAGAGTACAAATTCTGACGGCCGCTTAATAGTGACACAGGAAGATGCCCGAATATATTACTCCGGTGCTGTCTTTGCTTCTACATCAAGTGCAACATCTACTTCAGCAACAGTAACATTAAGTGCGACTGTTAGAGATATAACAGCTGAAACATCAGATGTTGTATGGGACAACTATGGAGGTGATATTAGGAATGCAAAGATGTACTTTAAGGTTATAGAGACTAACCAGACATTTGGCCCATATACACCAGGTCTTGTGACTGCCAGAGATCTCAAAACCGGAACTGTTACTTTTAATTGGTCTGCGGATATTGGTACTAGTGACTCAAAGCAATTTACTGTTGCAATGTATGTTGAAGGATACTATAGTCGCAACTCGGCTGATGATGATGTAGTTGTAACTGTTTCGAAACCTTTAAGTGATTTCATTACTGGCGGTGGTTATCTAATTCTGTCGAATTCAAATGGATTTATCAACCCGAAACAAGGCACTAAAAATAACTTCGGATTTAATGTGAAGTATAACAAGAGCGGTACTAACCTGCAAGGTAATATCAATACTATCGTAAGAGGTATGGACGGCAAAGTTTACCAGGTAAAAGGCAATTCAATGACTTCGCTTTCTGTTAATCCTGCTACTGCTTCTACACCTGCAATGGCTACCTTTAATGGAAAAGCCAGCATACAGGATATAACCAATCCGTTGAATGTAATTTCTGTTGATGGAGGTGCCTCTTTACAAGTTACTATGACTGATAATGGCGAACCAGGTAGAAATGACATAATCGGTATTACAGTTTGGAATAAATCAGGTGGATTGTGGTATTCAAGCAATTGGAATGGTACAAAAACAGCTGATCAGCTAATTGATGGCGGAAACTTGAAAGTAAATAGTAGTGGTTCATATGTTACCGGAGCATTGGCAACAACAACTGCTCTTGTTTCATCAATGAATCCTTCTACTGCTGGAACATCTGTAACATTCACTGCTACTATTACAAAATCTGGCACTGGTACATCGACAGGTACAGTTCGATTTACTGATGGCAGTACCACTTTGGCCACTGTATCGTTGCCTTCTTCGGGGATAGCAACATTTACAACTTCAACTCTGTCAATAAATCCTCATTTAATTTTCGCCTACTATGGAGGTGACTCTAAGTTTGCTAGTAGCACTGCATCATTAACACAAGTTGTTGGTAGTGCAGTAAAATCAGCCAAAATCCCCGTACCCGTAGCGTCAACAATCGTTGCACCGCAGGTTGAAAGTGTTGGAAACTCGCTGAAGGTATATCCTAATCCTGCTTCAGGACCGGTAACCTTTGAATTCAGTATCAATGAAAATTCCAAGGCCGCACTCGATCTCTTCTCAATGGCAGGAAAGCGTATTGCGACAATTTACAATGCTGATGTCGAAGCAGGAATACCATATAAGGTAATCTACACAGAATCACTTGCTCCGGGTGTTTATGTCTACATCCTGAGATGGAACAATCAAGTGCTCACGGGTAAATTGATTATCATTCGAAAGTTTTAATTTTTAAATCTTTAACTTACGAAGCCGTTTCAGATTATTCTGAAGCGGCTTCGCGCTGTTTAGGCAGGTTTACCTTGCCGGAAGTTGCTGTCTACGCATATTCTGAATGCACACTTTAGCCCAAATCAGGCAAATAAAAAAGCTGTCCCTGAAAAGAGACAGCTTTTAGCAGATATAAAATTTGATAATTAATCTTCGACTTGTTCTGCTTCGTAAGCTTTGAGCAACTCGTCCTGAATTTCGGCAGGAACCTTCTCGTAATTCGAGAATTTCAGTTTGAACATTGCACGTCCCTGTGTAATGGAACTTAGAGAGGTAGAATATTTGTTCATCTCCTTAAGTGGAACTTTGGCCAAAATCTTCTCAAACCCTTTTTCCGAACTCATCCCCATGATCAACGCACGACGTCCCTGAAGGTCGCCCATCACATCGCCTAACCGATCAGAAGGAACTAATACTTCAACATCATAAATTGGTTCCAGAATTTTAGGTCCTGCATTTTTAAATGCTGCGCTGAAAGCATTACGTCCTGCCAGCCTAAATGAAATTTCGTTTGAATCGACCGGGTGCATTTTTCCGTCATAAACACATACCCTGATGTCGCGGGCGTAAGAACCTGTAAGTGGTCCTTCCTCCATTTTTTCCATAATTCCCTTCAAAATTGCAGGAAGGAATCGTGCATCAATAGCGCCACCGACAATACAATTACAGAAAACGAGCTTTCCACCCCAGGGTAATTCGGTTACATCAGTCCCCCGTAAGCTGATTTTCATCTCCTTACCGTCAATTCTGTACATTTCAGGGACAGGCATCCCTTCTTCGAATGGCTCAATTACCATATGCACTTCTCCAAACTGTCCCGAACCTCCGCTCTGTTTACGGTGACGATAGTCGCCTGGTGCTACTTTGGTAATTGTTTCACGATAGGGGATTTTAGGTTTTAAAAATTGAATGTCAATTTTGTAAACATTGTCAAAATACCATTTTAATGTATTGACGTGGTATTCACCTTGACCATGCAGCAGAATTTGTTTTAATTCTTTCGAATATTCAATAACATAGGTAGGATCTTCTTCTGCAAGTTTATGCAGGTATTCTCCCATTTTTTCTTCATCGGACTCGTTAACTGCTTTTATTGCTGTCGTATACCTTGGCGCTGGAAATCTTAAAGGTGGGAAAATGATATCTGCATCTTTTTCGCAGAGCGTGTGGTTATGTTTTACCTCTTTCAGTTTTACCGTAGCGCCAATGTCACCGGCTACCATTTCCGGGACTTTAGTCCTGTTTTTACCGGCTACAGCATAAATCTGTGAGATTCTTTCTTTCGAATTTTTGGTGGTGTTGATCAGATCCATTCCTTCTTTCAACGTACCGGAGATCACTTTAAAAAACGTGACCTCACCAACGTGCTGTTCAACAGAAGTTTGGAATACGAAAATTGAGGTTGGACCATTGACATCCATCTTAATGAATTTCCCGTCAACAGTTTCAACAGGAGCAAGTTCTCCCGGATTTGGAGCAACATTGCAGATAAATTCCATCAGTCGGCGGATTCCCATATCACGTGCAGCACAGGTGCAGAATACAGGATAAAGACCCCTGCTTAGCATTCCAAGTTTTAGCCCTTTCCGCATTTCATCCTCGTTAAGGTTTCCCTGCTCAAAGAAGAGCTCCATTAATTCTTCGTCGTTTTCAGCTGCCATTTCAAGCAGTTGATTGTGTGCCTCGTCTGCCCTTTCAAGTTCAGATGCGGGAATGTCA